>CAZFKD010000109.1:6058-7879 GCA_964519695.1 uncultured Spirochaetaceae bacterium | reverse complement strand
CCTGGTGACCGGCGGCGGGACGGGGATCGGCGCGGCCTGCTGCCGGCGGCTCGCGACCGAAGGGTTTCGCGTCGGGATCCACTATCGCTCCTCCGAGGAGAAGGCGAAGAAGCTGGCCGACGAGCTGTCGTCGACGGCGGGCGGCGCGTTCCTCGTGAAGGCCGACCTGATGGATCCGGCGAGCCTCGACGGGCTCGTCGCCGAGCTGAAGGACGTGGCGGGGCGCGTCGACGTGCTCGTCAACAACGCCGGCTACAACGTCAACGCGCCGATGCTCGCGATGAACCTCGAGCAATACGACGCGGTCGCCTCCGTCGCGCGCGGGACCTGGTACCTGACGAAGCTCGTGCTGCGGCGATTCATGCTGCGGAGGGGCGCGGGCCGCATCATCAACATCTCGAGCGTCGTCGGGCATACCGGCAACGCCGGGCAGATTCCGTACACGATGGTGAAGGCCGGTCTCGACGCGTTCACGAAGTCGCTCGCCCTCGAGCTGACCGGCCGTGAGATCCTCGTCAACGCCGTCGCCCCGGGCTTCATCGATACGGAGATGACCGACGAGCTGCCCGCCGAGATCAAGCAGGCGATCCTCGGGAAGATCCCGCTCGCGCGCATGGGCAGCGCGGACGAGATCGCCGACGTCGTCGCCTTCCTCGCGACGCGCGGAAGCTACATCCAGGGCAGCGTGCTGCATGTCAACGGAGGCATGTACGGTGGGTGAGACGCTGTCGAAGCAGCAGGTGCTCGCGGCGGTGCCCCAGCAGGTGCCGTTCCGCTTCATCGACGAGATCGTCGAGCTCGACGCCGAGCACATCGTCGCGCGCTACACGTTCCCGCCCGACTCGGATTTCTACCGCGGCCATTTCCCGGGCAACCCGATCACGCCGGGCGTCATCCTCGTCGAGACCGCCGCGCAGGCCGCCGTCGTCGCCTTCGGCATCTATCTCTACGCCCTCGAAACCTCGCGCGAGGAGCTCGAGAAGATCCTGACCATCTTCACCGACTGCGCCGTCGATTTCTCGGGCACGGTCCTGCCCGGCGCTCGCGTGACGACGACCGGGCGCATCAAGTTCTTCCGGAGGAAGAAGCTCCGGGCAGCCTTCGAGATGAAGCTCGACGACGGGACGCTCGTCTGTTCCGGGGAGCTGTCGGGCATGGGAGTACCGCGATGAGCGGATCGAACGCACAGAACGCTCGCAGACGGGTCGTGATCACGGGCCTCGGCGTCATCGCGCCGAACGGAAACGGCGTCGCCGAGTTCGAGCTCGCCCTGCGCAAAGGCCGCTCGGGCCTCAAGACCCAGCAGTCGATGATCGACGCCCAGTTCGCCTGCACCGTCGCGGGCACGCCGACCGGCGTCGACGCGCTCTGCAAGTCGACCTTCTCCGAAGAAGAGCTGCTCGCGATGAACATGAATCATCGTTATGCGAGCCTCGCCGCCCTCGAGGCCTGGCAGGATGCCGGCCTCGAACGCCCGTCCCGCGACTGCGACTTGGTCGACTGGGAGACCGGCGCGATCCTCGGCACCGGCATCGGCGGCATGGACACGATCGCCGAGAAGGTCGTCCCGTTCACCAACGCCGGGAAGGTCCGCCGCATGGGCTCGACCTCCGTCGAGCAGGTCATGGCGAGCGGCATCTCCGCGCGCATCTCGGGGCAGCTCGCCCTCGGCAACCAGGTCACGACCAACTCGAGCGCCTGCAGCACCGGCAGCGAGGCCCTCGTGATGGGCATGGAGCGGATCCGCGCCGGCCTCGCGACGCGCATGCTCTGCGGCGGCGCCGAGGCGGCGAGCCACTACATCTGGGCCGGCTTCGACGC
>CAZFKD010000109.1:0-6048 GCA_964519695.1 uncultured Spirochaetaceae bacterium | reverse complement strand
AAGGCCTCGCGGCCGATGTCGGCCTCGGCGGGTGGCTTCATCCCGGGGGCGGGTGCGGGCGTCGTCCTGCTCGAGAGCCTCGAGAGCGCCCTGGCGCGCGGGGCGCGCATCCATGCGGAGCTTGCCGGCGGGATGGTCAACTGCGGCGGGCATCGCATGGGCGGCAGCATGACGGCGCCGAATCCGACGAGCGTGCAGCGCTGCATCGCCGGCGCCCTGGCGGATGCCGGCGTCGCCCCCGAGCAGGTCGATGCGATCAACGGCCATCTGACGGCGACCGGTGCGGACCCGAAGGAAGTCGATTCCTGGGAGAAGGCGCTGCGCCGCCGTCCGGGCACGCTCCCGCCCATCGCGGCGACCAAGAGCATGATCGGCCACGCGCTCGGCGCCGCCGGTGGGATCGAATCCGTCGCCTCGGTCCTGATGGTGGCCCGGGGCTTCGTGCATCCCTCGATCAACTGCGAGGACGTGCATCCGGAGATCGAGAAGCACGCGGCGTCGATCCCCCACGAGATGCGCGAGCTCCCGGACCTCGATGTGCTCGTCAAGGCCGGCTTCGGCTTCGGGGACGTCAACGCGTGTCTGGTTTTCCGGCGCTATCGGGCGTAGCCTCGGGGGAAGCGTCGATCCCCGAGGTCGGCCCCGGATCGAATCATTGAGAGAGGAGCAGTGCGGATGGACCGAGCGGAAGTGATGGATCGGGTCGTGAAGATTCTCACGCCCTGGGTGAAGGACGAGGCGGCGCTGGCGAAGGTGTCGATGGAGACGAACATCCTCGAGGATCTCAAGGTCAACTCGGCGCGACTCGTCGACGTCGTGATCGCCTTCGAGGACGACTTCGACATCGAGATCGCCGACGAGGACGTCGACCAGGTCAACACCGTGGGTGACGCGGTGAATCTGATCGCGGGCAAGCTCTAGTCCGGGAACGGGCGGGTGTCGAGCATCCCATGGAGCACTCCAATGGGGCAGGACGTCGCGAGCAGTGAGACGCCGCTCCCGGGCCCGGAGGCGGGCCCGGAGGCCGTGATCCGCAATGCGGAGCGGGCCGATCCCGTCATGGTGCGCCAGCACGCGCGTCAGCGTCTCGTCAGCATGATCGCGGGGCCGATCTGGGTCGGGGTGTCCGTGCTCGTCCTGCGGTTCTGGTGCCGATATCGGATCGCCGACGTGCGGCGCGTGCGCGCGATGTACCAGCGGATCCGGGCCGAGTCGAAGGGGCCGCTGCTCGTCTGCGCGAACCATCTGACGATGGTCGACTCGTTCCTGATCGCCTGGGCGCTCGGCTCCGGCTTCTATTGGTTGACGCATCCGGACGAGCTGCCCTGGAACACGCCGGAGCGCAAGAATTTCGGGCGGACGAAGCTCCAGCGCCTGCTCATCTTCATCGCAAAATGCATTCCGATCACGCGCGGCGGGGCGCGGGAGGACGTCGGCGACGTGCTCGAGCGCGTGAAATACCTGGTCGCCCGGGGCGAGACCGCCTGCATCTTTCCCGAGGCGGGTCGCAGCCGGACGGGGCGCGTCGAGGAGACGGCCGCGGCCTGGGGCGTGGGGCGGATCGTCGGGGCGGTGCCGGGCTGCCGCGTCCTCTGCGTCTATCAGCGGGGGCGCCGTCAGACGACCTGGGGCGACTGGCCGGAGCCCGGCGATACGCTGGACGTCTCGCTCGCGTGCATCGAGCCGAAGAGCGACGCCCGTGGCGTGCGCCGTTCGCGCGATCTCGCGCAGCAGATCGTGCGCCAGCTGATGCGGATGGAAGAGGAATACTTCGATGCTCGGAAATGACGTCGTCGATCTCGAGGACGTCGACGCCCGGCCCGAGACCTTCCGCAGCCGCTTCGACCTGCGGGTCTTCGCCGAAGAAGAGCAGCGGGCGATCGCCGCCGATCCGGATCCACAGGCGCGCCGCTGGGCCCATTGGGGCGCGAAAGAGGCCGCCTACAAGCTGGCCCGGCAGATCGATGCGCGCTTCGTTTTTTCACCGGCGACGCTCGTCGCGCGCTTCGGTCCGCGCGCCCCGCTGATCCGCGAAGCGCAGGGTCAGGGCATGCCTCAGGACTCGGACCTGCCGCGTTGCGCGCTCGGCCCGACTCTCGACCCGGGCTCCGTCGAATGCCGCCGCGGCCGACTCGCGCTCGCCCTCGACCCACGAGCGGACGCCCTCGCGCTCGAGCTCTGCAGCTTCGAAACGCCCGGCTTCGTCCACGTCGTGGCGCAGCCGGCGGGCGGCGATTGGGCGCGCGTCGTCCTGGCGGTCGCGGCGCTCGATGCGCAAAGCGCCGATCCGGGGCATGCGGTGCGACGGCTCGCCGTCCAGGAGATCGCGCGGGCGATCGGCGTCGACGCCGCGCGGCTCGCGGTCGTGCGCAGGGCGAACGAGGACGACGATCGGGTTCCGATGGTCGCGCTCGACGGACGCGTGCTCGGCGGCTCGCTCTCGCTCTCGCATCACGGACGTTTCGTCGCGTTCGCCTTCCTCGAGGCGCTCGCAGCCGATGATCGCGTCCCGCGAGCGGAGGCGGACGCGGGTCGCCCGCCTGCGGTGCTCCCGGATGCGGGCGCGCGCGCGGGCCGGAGCGCGCGGACCGAGCAGGCTCTCTTCACCGAGCGCCCCGCGTGGGCGCACGGTTTCCATCGGCCGGTCGGGTTCGTGGGGGACCCGATCCGGAGGATGAACACAGCATGGATGACGGGATGACGAACGTGAGCGAGACGAACGGACCGGCCCGGACGCGACGCATCGAGCGGCTCGCGATCGTGAATCGCGGCGAGGCGGCGGTGCGCTGTCTGCGGACGGCGAAGAGCCTGCGCGCGCGCGAGGGCGGCGGCCTCGAGGTGATCGCCCTCTACACGGCGCCCGACAGCAACACGCCCTTCGTCCGCCAGGCGGATCTCGCGATCCTGATGCCGTCGCCGCGGGGCGCGGTCGGCGCCTATCTCGACCACGACGGCGTCATCGCCGCCCTGAAGGAATCGCGCGCGGACGCGGTCTGGCCGGGCTGGGGGTTCGTCGCCGAGGATTCGTCCTTCGTCGAGCGCCTCGCCGCCGAGGGCATCCTCTTCCTCGGCCCGAGCGCCGAGGCGATGCGCTCGCTGGGCGACAAGATCCAGTCGAAGCGCTTCGCCGAGAAGGCCGGCGTTCCCGTCTCGCCCTGGAGCGGCGGCGCGCTCGCCGACGAGCACGAAGCCCTCGAGCACGCCCAGCGCATCGGTTTCCCGGTCGTGCTCAAGGCGACGGCCGGCGGCGGCGGCCGCGGCATCCGCATCGTCGAGAGCCCCGAGTCCCTGGCCGAGGCGTTCCGCTCGGCGACCGCGGAGGCGACGGCGGCGTTCGGCAACGGCGCGCTGTTCGTCGAGGCGATGGTCCGCGGCGGTCGACACATCGAAGTGCAGGTCGCGGCCGATCAGCACGGCCATGCGCGCGCCTTCGGCTGTCGCGACTGCTCGGTCCAGCGCCGCCACCAGAAGGTCGTCGAGGAGGCGCCGCCGCCGGGCCTCTCGGACGCGCTGCTCGAGCGGCTCGAGAACGCGGCGACGAGCCTCGTGCGCCACGTCGGCTACTGCGGCGTCGGAACCGTCGAGTTCCTGCTGAAGGGCGAGGATTTCTTCTTCCTCGAGGTCAATCCGCGCCTGCAGGTCGAGCACGGCCTCACCGAGCTGATCGCCGGCATCGATCTCGTCGAGATCCAGATCCGCATCGCCCGCGGCGAGTCGATCGAGGGCACCGAACGCAAGCGCCGCGGCGTCGCCCTCGAGGCGCGGGTCTGCGCCGAGGATCCGGACGAGGGCTTCCTGCCCTCGCCCGGGCGCATCGCGCTCTTCGAGCCCGCGCTCGGCCCGCATACGCGCGTCGATTCGGGCGTGACGACGGGAACGGTCATCTCGTCGGATTTCGATTCGCTGATCGCGAAGGTGATCACCGTCGGCGAGGATCGGCAGGAGTCGATCGCCCGGCTCGCCTGCGCGCTGCGCGATTTCGAGCTCGTCGTCGAGGGCGGTGCGACCAACAAGGGCTATCTGCTCGACATTCTCGCGGCGCCCGATTTCCAGGCGGGGGGCGTCGATACGCGCTGGCTCGATCGCTTCAGCGCCGAGCGGACGAGCCTCGCCGAGAGCCATCCGGAGCTCGCCCGCGACGCGCTCGTCGGGGCCGCGATCCTCTCCTATCAGCGCACGCGCGCGACGCTGCGCACGGGCGTCTTCAGCGGACAGGGCATCGGCATCCGCCTGCCGGCCTCCGAAGGCCAGCAGATCGATCTGTCCTTCGCCGGCGAGAGCTATCGGCTCAAGGTCTATGCGATCGGGTCCTGGCGCTACCGGGTCCATCTCGACGGCGTCGCCGTCGCGGCGACGATGCGGGAGGAGGGCGCGCATGCGGCGCGTCTCGGGATCGACGACCGCGTTCGCCGCATCCACTACGACGTCAACGATCGCGGCCTGCGCCTCGAGGTCGACGGTCATCCGCTGCGCTTCAGCTCGCAGACCGCCGGGCAGGTGCGCGCGGGCTCGCCGGCGGTCGTGGTCGCGCTGCACGTCGAGGTCGGGGCGACGGTGTCGGCGGGGCAATCGCTCGGGCTGCTCGAAGCGATGAAGATGGAGATCGGCTTCCAGGCGCCGGTCGCCGGGACGGTGAAGGAGATCCTCGTCCACAAGGGTCAGCAGGTCGCCGCGGGCGACGTGATCCTCGTGATCGAAGAGGCCGCCGAAGACGCGGGCAGCGATCGCGACCGCGTGCGGATCGATCTCCCGACCCAGGCCGATCCGCTCTCGCTGCTGTTCCGCGCGAGCGAGGAGCGGCCGCTCGGCGTGCCCGATCTCGCGACGGCGGATGCGGCGATTCCCGCGGAGCGCCGCGTCGCCCTGGGCGCGGCCCGGGAGGAGATCCGGCGCGTCCTGCTCGGCTACGACGTGAACCCCGATCGCTCGCAGTCGCTGGCGGCCTTCCTCGAGGCTTCGATTCCCGAGGCGATCTCGGAGGCGTTCCGGCGCGAGCTGTCGGAGATCCGGCACGAGCTGTCGACCTTCGCGGACGTCGAGGTCCTGACGATTCGGGCGCCCTCGGCGTCGATCTCCGGCCAGTCCGGCCCCTCGAACAGCGCGCGGCTGCGCATGTACGTCCGGAGGGTCGAGGCCGAAGGGGCGGGCATCGACGAGGACTACCTCGGGCTCGTGAAGGCGGCGCTCTCGCATTACGGCGTCCAGGGGCTGAAGCCGACCGACGCGCTGCGGCGGGCGCTGCTGCGGCTCCTGACCTGCGAGGCGGGGCGATCCGCGCGGCTCGTGCTCGTGCTCGGCGTGCTTCGCCGCATCACGGTGCTCGCGCAGCTCGGCATCTACATGGGCGACGACGAGCGGCTCGCGCTCGCGCTCCACCGCATCGCGCGGATGCGGCCGCAGGTGAGCGACGCCGTCGCCGACGCGGCGCTCGAGGCTTCGTACGTGATCTTCCAGCAGCCCGGCATCGAAGAGCGGGCGCGGCGCTCGTCGAGCTCGGTCGAGCGCTGGCTCGCCCAGGCGGAGATCGATCTCGTCGCGCCGCCGACGGGCGTGCTGCTCGAGGTCGCCTCTTCGCCGCGCCTCGTCTTCGAGCGCGTCGGCCGCTGGATCGGCGGCGAGGACTCCAATCGCCGCGTGATCGCGCTCGCCGCCCACGTCCAGCGACGTTATGCGCCGATCATCCCCGAGGCCTATCGCGCCGTGCGCGTCGACGGAGAGCCGATCCACTGCGTCGAGTACAACGATCGCGGCGTCGTCCTCGCCGCGACCGGCAGCCCGGCCGAGGCCGCCGTCTGGATGGATCGGCTGATGCGCGGCGCCGAGTCGCTGCGCGAACGCGACCCGGGAACGCCGATCGTCGCGCTCGAGTACCTGATTCCGTCGGGTGCGGGGGTCGACTGGGAGCCGCTGCTCGCGCAGATCGAGGACGCCTATCGCGATCGCGAGATCGATTGGCGCATCACCGTCGGCTCGCTGACCCCGGACGGCGAAGGCGACATCTATCGCACGCTCGTGCGCCGGGGCGGCCGTCTCGAGCTCGCGAGCGAG
>CAZFKD010000108.1:0-10559 GCA_964519695.1 uncultured Spirochaetaceae bacterium | reverse complement strand
TGCCGGCCACTGTCGCCTCGAACAAGCCGCGCAGTGGGTAGGCCTTGGCCTTGCCGGGTCTGTGCACCTTGGCGAAGACCGGCGGCGCGGCGACAACGGGCGACGTCGCGCCGCGGAATCGGGACCGCCGCCCGCGCGAGCCAGCGATCGAACGCCTCGTCCCCGCTCCACGCGACGAAGACCAGCCCGAACGGCGGCACGAAGGGAATCGCCTGCCCGACGCGCATCGCGGGCGGGAGGGTCGAAGAGGCGCCCGCATGGGCGGCGACCACGATCTGGTCGCCCGTCGCGATCGTCGCGAGCGCCTCGAAGCCGAGCCGCTGGTGGAGCGCGGCGACGCCGGATCGCATCGCATCGATCCCCGGCAGACTGGTCTCGGCGGCGTCCCCGAGCGCAATCAAGCCCGGCCCGAGCCCCCAGGCCTTGCGGTCGTCGCGACGGACCCAGTCGACGTCCTCGAGCGAGAGCAGGATCGCCTGGCAGGTCGCGCGGTTCTGCCCGAGCGTGCGGGCCAGCTCCGAGACGGTGAAGGCGCGTCCGGGATGTTCGGCGAGATGCGCGAGCAGCCGGGCGGCACGGCGCACCGCGGGCGACGGCTGGACGCCGCTCCGCTCCCGCTTCGCCGTTCTTGACTTCGGAGCACGGCTCGGCATAGATTGCTGAATAAAGAGCATCCCTGCTGAAATCTCAACACCTGTCCGGAGCGCGGAGCCCCCCATGAAGCTCGACCTGCTCTACGAAATCGACGCCCCGAAGCCCTGGACCGACGGCCCGCATCCCTACGGCCAGCGCCGCCGCGAGCAGCGCGCCTATCGCGAGGCGATCGAGCAGATCAAGCTCGCCGACAAGTTGGGCTTCCACACCATCTGGGCCGTCGAGCATCATTTCCGCGAAGGCCGCTCGCATTGCCCCGCGCCCGAGGTCCTGCTCGGCGCGCTCTCGCAGATCACCGAACGGATCCGCCTCGGCTTCGGCGTGACGCTCACGCCCTTCGGCTTCACCCATCCCGCGCGCATCGCCGAGAAGGTCGCGACCCTCGACATCCTCTCGAACGGCCGCGCCGAATGGGGCACCGGCCGCTCGACCCCGATGGAGCAGACCGCGTTCCGCGTCGACCGGGAGAAGTCCCGCGAGCATTGGAAGGAGGCGATCGAGATCGTCTGCGGCATGTGGCGCGACGAGCGCTTCTCCTGGGAGTCGCCGAATTTCGAATTTCCCGAGCGCGTCGTGACGCCCAAGCCCTTCCAGGATCCGCATCCGCCCTGCTGGATGGCCGCGACCTCCGAGGGCTCGGCGGAGGTCGCCGGCAGCAACGGCCTCGGCATGCTCTCGTTCTCGATCATGCAGCCGCTCGAGCAGATGGCGCGCCAGGTCGTCGCCTATCGCAAGGCCGCCGAGACCGCGAAGCCGCTGACCGACGTGACGACCAACAAGGTCGCCGCCTATACCCTCGTCCACTGCGCGGACTCGCTGGCGCAGGCCGAGGCGAACGGCATCTGGGACTCCGTCGCCTGGTGGTACCAGAACCTCGCGCAGTTCACGCTCGACTGGGAGCTCGTGCATCTCTCGGAGGCCGAGAGGGCCTCGACCTTCCCCCTCATGAAGCCCCTGCTCGAGGGCGACATTCCGATCCAGCATTTCCACGACGCCGACATGCTCGTCGTCGGCGATCCCGAGCGCTGCCTCGCGAAGATGAAGCATTATGCGGATCTCGGGGTCGATCAACTGATCTGCTACGTCCAGTTCGGCCACCACTCCCACGAGTCGGTCCTCAAGACGATCGAGCTGCTCGGCAAGGAGGTCCGCCCGGAGCTCGAGGCCTACGTCCCGAAGAAGGGCGTGCTGGAAGAGACCGCTGCCCGGCGGAGCCGTTGATGGAGTTCGGCATCTTCTGCGCCGCGCCGGTCGGTCCGCGCCCCTGGGAGGAGTCCGAGCCGCGCCGGCTGCGCGAAGATCTCGAGCTCGGCATCGCCGCCGAGGCCGCCGGCTTCGACTCGTTCTGGGCCCCCGAGCATCATTTCCTCGAGGAATACTCGCATAACGCCGCCTCCCATCTGACCTGCCTCGCCGTCGGCATGCGCACGAGCCGGATCCGCCTCGTGACGGGCATCATGAACCTCTGCGCGCCGATCAACCATCCGGTCCGCGTCGCCGAGCAGATCGCGATGATCGACGTCTATACCAACGGCCGCATCGAGCTCGGCACCGGCCGCGGCAGCGGCTCGACCGAGGTCAACGCCTTCGGCCTGCGCAACGAGGACACGAAGAGCCACTGGGAGGAGGCGATCCGCGCGATCCCGAAGATGTGGACCCAGGATCTCGTCTCCTTCGAGGGCAAGCATTTCTCGCTGCCCGAGCGCTGCGTCCTGCCCAAGCCCGTCCAGAAGCCGCATCCGCCGCTCTGGGTCACGGCGACGAATCCCGAGACCATCGAGCAGGCCGGCCGAATGGGCCTCGGCGTCGCCGTCTTCAGCTTCCAGAGCGCGCAGGCGCTCGAGCCCCTCGTCGAGCGCTACAAGAAGGCGATCGCGAAGCCCGAGCCGGTCTCCGAGGTGATCCACGATCGCTTCTTGACGATCGCGCCCCTGCTCTGCCTCGAAGACGGGGACGAGGCGCGCCGCTGGAATACGCGGCGCGGCAACGCGACGACGGCTCATCTCTCGGTCCATTTCGACACGATCCCTGCCGTCGCCGAGCGCCTCGCGAAGGAGCCGCGCCCGATCCCCCAGACCCGGCTGCGGGAGCTCGTGCGCGAGGCCATGCTCGATCCCGCGGTCGCGCCGGCCTTTCCCGTGGACGAGCAGGATCCCGAGAAGCTGATCGCGAGCGGGCTCTGCGTCGGGAATCCCGACGAGGTGCGGCGCGCCGTGAAGCAATACGAGGCCGTCGGCGTCGACGTGCTCGGCATGATTCCGCGGACGAGCTGGATCGAGCCGCAGGCGCTCGTCCTGCGCTCGCTGGCGACGACGGGGCGCGAGGTGCTGCCGGCTTTCCGGCCTGCGGCCTCGGCGATCCCGAACGCAGAAGGAAGACGACGATGACGGCGAAGCTCGATTCCGCATTCATCCGGCGAGCGGTCGAGCTCGCGGACCTGAACGCGGTGCGCGTGGCCCTGTTCCATCAGACGCGCGATCCCGAGATCGGCGCGCT
The DNA here is from genome assembly GCA_964519695.1 of uncultured Spirochaetaceae bacterium. Lineage (GTDB taxonomy): Bacteria > Myxococcota_A > UBA9160 > UBA9160 > UBA4427 > UBA4427. The sequence goes on along the minus strand of CAZFKD010000108.1, from coordinate 7,409 downwards.
CCCGATCGCGGCGAAGATGGAGAGCGCGGACCGCGCGCTGCTGATCGAGAAGGCCGTCGCCTGGCTCGAGCAGAACGCGGCGCCGGGCATGCCCCCCGAGCCGCCCGAGCCCTTCCTGCGCGAGCTCATGAACCTCGCGACGGGCGAGAACATGGACGATCTCGACTTCGAGGCGCGGCGCGATCTCGCGGCCTTCAAGCCGTTCCCGATGACCGCCGGCTGGACGAAGGGCAAGCCCGAGCTGCCGGAGGATTTCCGGGTCGTCATCGTCGGCAGCGGCTTCAGCGGTCTCGCGATGGGCGTGCAGCTCGGGCTGCTCGGCATTCCCTACGTCCTGCTCGACCGCCGCCCCGAGCCGGGCGGAACCTGGAGCATCAACCGCTACCCCGACATCCGCGTCGACACGATCTCGGTGACCTACGAGTTCTTCTTCGAGAAGAATCATCCCTGGACCGAGTATTTCGCCCGCGGCCCCGAGGTCCGCGCCTATCTCGAGATGATCTCGCGCAAATACGGCGTCTACGAGAACACGCGCTTCGAGCGCAGCCTCGAGAAGGCGACCTTCGACGAGGCCCGCGATCGCTGGGTGCTCGAGATCGCTGCGCCGGGCGCAGCGGAGACGCTCGAGGCGAACTTCGTCGTCAGCGCCGTCGGGACCTTCAACAACCCGAAGTTCCCGCAGTTCGAGGGGCAGGAGAGCTTCCGCGGCCGGATCCTGCATCCCGCCCGCTGGCCCGACGACTTCGACGCGAAGGGCAAGAAGATCGCGATCCTCGGCAACGGCTCGACGGGCGTGCAGCTGCTCGCGCCGATCGCGGCGGAGGCCGAGCAGGTCCACGTCTTCCAGCGCACACCGCAGTGGATCAGCCCCCGCGCCCAGTACGGCCAGCCCGTCGAGCCCGAGATCCGCTGGCTGCTCGACCATTTTCCGGGCTACTGGAACTGGTGGCGCTACATGGCGATCGCGGCGCTCTTCCAGACGCATCACTACTTGCAGCCCGACGACGCCTGGCGGGCGAAAGGCGGCAAGGTCAACACCCTGAACGACAAGCTCCGCGCCGATCTCACGGCCTACATCCAGGCCCAGACCGGCGGCCGGCAGGACCTCGTCGATCGCCTCGTCCCCGACTACGCGCCCTTCTCGCGGCGGCCCGTCGTCGACAACGGCTGGTACAAGGCGCTGACGCGCGCCAACGTCGAGCTCGTGACCGACGGCATCGCGCGCCTCACGCCGACGGGCATCGAGACCGTCGACGGCAAGGTTCGCGACGTCGACGCCATCATCACCGCGACCGGCTTCGACATCATCCGATACCTCTGGCCGACGAAATACACCGGCCGGGGCGGCGTCGACCTGCACGACTTCTGGTCGACCGACGGCCCGCGCGCCCATCTCGGCATGACGGTCCCCCACTTCCCGAACCTCTTCATCCTCTACGGCCCGAACTCCCAGCCGCTCTCGGGCGGCACGGGCCTCCCGATCTGGTACGTGCTCTGGTCGGCCTACGCGGCCCAGTGCATCGTGCGACTGATCGAGACGAAGAAGACGCGCATCGAGGTCAAGGAAGACGTCTTCCAGCGCTACAACGCGGCGCTCGACAAGGAATGCCAGAACCTGATCCTGCTCCAGCAGGAAGGCGCGCCCGAGAAGAACTACTACGTCAACGCGTTCGGCCGCGTGCAGGTCAACGCGCCGTGGTACGGGCCGGAGTTCCACCGGCTCTGCAGCCAGGTCGACTGGGACGACTTCGAGATCCGGTGAGATCGGGTGAGGTCGGGCGGGCTCGGGCGCGCGGCGGGCCGCCGCGACGCCCCCGCTCAATCGGCCTGCGCGAGCCGGGGGCGGATCACGAACGCGGGCTTCGCCTCGAAGTGGAGCGCCATCGAGATCGAGGTGCAGCGGCCCGTCTCGGGATCCGGGTGGCCGTCGGCGACGCGCGGGATCGCGTGGTAGAGGCCGGCACACATGAAGCCTCGGTTGAAGGCGGCATTGCGGCCCTGGGGCGTCCCGCCGATCGTGTGGTCGTTCATCATCGACCAGAAATTCTCGCTGTCCCAATAGCCGCCGACGATTCCCTGGATGCGGCCGTCCTCGAGCACCTCCGCGCGGATCCGCGCGTCGCGGTAGTAGACGGCGTTGTCCTGGGTCTGCTGCTTGATCTTGAGGCGCAGGTCGATGGGATCGGTCGTGAGGATGCCGTTCTCGATGCGGCCGCGGGCGCGCTCGCTCTGATAGGTCGTGTCGGGGTGGGCCGTGAAGCTGACGTGCTCCATCGGATCGCCGACGGCGTCGAGCGTCACCGGCGCCGCCGCCGACAGGAACTGCACCTCGACGGCATCGTCGTCGCGCGGATCGTCCATGCCGGAGATCTCCATCAGGATCGCGTAGCCGCCCTCCTTGATCATCGTGTTCGACTGGTGGAGCCGGTCCATCAGGTCGTTCGGCCGGTAGCCCCGCACGCAGCCCATCAGGCGCCAGGCCTGGTTGTCGACGCCCAGCTCGCCGGCCGGACTCGTGAAATCGTCGTGCGCGCAGGCATTCGCGCCGGCGGAGGCCTTCGTCGAGTCGATGCCGTCGAGGTCGAGGCCGGCCACCTTCGCGGGACCATCGAGGGTCAGATAGCCGGGATCGGGCTGGGAGAGCGGATCCTGACAGGCATCGGGCGGCAGCAGCGCGTGGTCCCAGCGGATGAAGCGCCCCTCCGCCTCGCGCACGCGCTGGCGCTCGGCCATGTACCGCTTCCACTGCTCGGGGAAGTACTCGACCTCGGTGACGTTGAGCCCCTCCGGACATTCGCCGGGATCGTCGTGGGGGATCTCGTCGGACCAGCGCGCCATGACATAACCCCGCACCGGCGGCTCGGCGCTCGCGTGCGGATCGCTCCCTGCGCTCCGGCCCGCGTCCTCGCAGGCGACCGCGTTCATTCCGAAGACGGACGCAAAGAGCACGGCTCTCGCACGCGCGAACGCGCGCGCCGAACGGATCGTCTTTTCTGCCGGGATCTCTGCCGGGATCGTCATGTCCGTCTTCCCTTTCCGCTCCGATCGCTCAGACGAGGATCTCCGAGATCGGTCGCGACGTCTCGTTCGCCTTGAAGCCCCACTTCGCGACGTTCATGCCCATCACCTGCTGCAAGGTGAGGCCGACCCGCGCGGTCGTCTCGCCCGCCCCGCGCACGTGGATGCCGTTCCGGATCCGGCCGCCGCCGGTGCCCGCGAGCATGATCGGGAGGCCGGACACGCTGTGGCTGTTGGCGTCGGAGGTCTCGGAATGGCAGAGCACGACCGTATGGTCGAGCAGGGTCCCGTCGCCCTCCGGAACCGAGGCGAGGATCTCGACGAAGCTCGCCCACGCTTCCATGCTCCGCATCACGAACTGCGTCGCCTGGGGCTGGTATCCGAGCTTCGGATCCTTCGCTTCCTCGTGGGTGAGCGTATGGTGGGTATCGCTGCTGCCCGCCGTATGCAGGCCCGAGGCGCCCGCGGAGAACACGACGTTGAAGACGCGTGTCTGATCGCACGCGAGGGCGAGCGCGAGCACCCGGGCCATCGCTTCATGGTTGCGCACGACGTTCTCGATGTCCTGCGAGACCGGCCCCGCCTCCGGCGGCTGCGGAACCCGGCAGGCTTCGAGGGGCGGCGGCGCCGAGAGCTGGAGCTCCAGCTGGCGCTCGAGCTGACGCAGGGACGTGTAGTAGGCATCGAGACGCTCCCGGTCGGCCTGGCCGAGCTGCCGATCGAGGCGGGCGCGATCCTCGGCGACCAGCGAGAGGACGCTCCTGCGCAGGATCGCCTGGGGATCGGGCACGAAGACGCCCGCGTTGGGATCCGTGAAGCCCGAGCCGAAGACGCGCATGTAGAGATCGACCGGCGTCGGCTCGGCAGGCTGGATCGCGTTCTCGTTGCGCCGGCTGTAGCTGTCCTTGGCGATGCCATGGGCGGCCATCTCGAGCGAGCGGAAGCGCGTCCCTCCGCCGATCGCGTCGGAGATCAGGAGGTCGAAGGTCGGCCCGTCGTTCTCGGTCGTCGTCGCCGGCGCGCCGCCGGTGAGCGTGCCGATGACGCCGGTCCGGTGGACGTGATTCGTCTCCCCCGCCAGGATCACGCTGAAGCCGCTCAGCACGCTGATGTGCTGCCGGACGCGCTCGATCGGCATCAGCTCGGGCGTGAGTGCGAAGCCGGCCCCCTCCTGCTCCGGGTTCCAGCGATCGGGATTCATGCCGCAGCCGTAGAACCAGGTCCCGAAGCGGCGGGGCAGCGGTGCGCCCGTCGCGGCGAGGGCGTCGCCGTTCGCGTTCAGGAAGACCTCGAGATACGGCAGCCCGACCGCGAAACCGGTGCCCGCGAGGCTCCCGCGGAGCGTGCGCTCGAGGAGCCTCCGACGCGTGATCCGTCGGCTCATGATCCACCCTCCTCTACCCTGCCCGTCGCCCGCGAGAATTCCCCGGCGAGCGTCTCCGCGGACTCCGCTCGGCGGCGCGCCGTCCGGAACCCGTCGGAGAGCGCGATCTCCCGCATCAGGCCCGCGATCCGGTACCCCCCCTGCTCGAAGCGGCGAACGAGATGGCGCAGCAAGGGACGTTCTTCCAACCCGGGAACGCGGCCCACCGCATAGCGATAGGCGGTCTCGACGAGACATACTGCGATGAGCGGATTCTCGGCCAGCGCGCGTCCGAGCTCGACTGCGTCGCCGAAACGTTCGCCATCGAGGTCTCCGCTCGCGTCGATCGTCGCTCCCCCCTCGGTCGATCGGAAGCGCCCGATTCCATCGAAATTCTCGAGACCCAGCCCGATCGGGTCGGTCAGGACGTGACAATTTCGGCAGCTCGCGGCCGAAGCATGGACCTCGAGGCGATCCCGAGCCGTCTTGTACCGGGGGTCGTCATCGGCGTTGAAGAGCCCGAAGTCGACGTCGGCGGGGGCCGGCGGAACGCGCTGACAGAGAAGCGCCTCGCGCATGAACATTCCCCGCAGCGTCGGCGAGCTGCGACCCGGATGAGCGTTCAACATGTTGAAGCTCGCATGGGTGACGATGCCGGCCCGCCGTTCCCCGGGCGCGAACTCCATCGCCTCCCAGCCCGACTCGGTCTGCACCGGCAGCCCATGGAGCGGACCGAGCGTCCGCGTCATGAAGGTGCGACGCGTCGTGAAGAGCTCGCGATAGTCGCCCTGCCGTGCGACGAGATGGTCGACGACGACACGAAGCGTCTGCTCGCGGGCATCGGCGGCGACCTGCGCGCTGTACATCGGGTAGCGGATCGGATCCTTGCCGAGATCGGCGAACTCTCCGAAATGGAACAGATCTTCGAAGAACGCACGAACGCCCTGTTCGAAGCGCGGCGATGCGAGCATCCGATCGACTTCTCGGGCAAAGGATCCGGGGTCGGAAAGTCGCCCTTCGGCGAGAGCGACGAGCAGTTCGTCGTCCGGTCCGGTATTCCAGAGCAGGAAGGAGAGCCGGGACGCCAGCGTCGCATCGGACAGCGACGCCCCGCCACCGGCCCCCGCATCTTCGTCGACGGACTCGATCCGGAACAAGAAATCCGGTGAGACGAGCAGACTCGTCACGATCAGCTCGATGCCCGCGTAGAAGTCTTCCACCAGGCCCGCCGCTTCGCCCGCGGCGTCGAGGCGCGACTGGATCTCGGCTGCTTCGAGGGGGCGCCGCAGGATCCGGGGCCCGAGCCGCCGCAACACGGCTTCGCTACACGCGGCGTCGGCGGCGTTCGGATCGGGCGGCGCGCACGGGATCAGCCGCGAGCGATTCGGCCCGGTCACGACCTGCCGCGCGACCTCGCGGGCCATGCCCTCGTACTGCTCGAAGCCGCTCGGCGTGATGGTCACGAAGGCGCTCGCCACGGCCACGAGCCCGTCAAGGCGTCCCTCGGGCTCGAAGCGCCCCGCGATCTGGATCTCGGATCCGAAAACGTCGGCGATCGCGTTTCGGTACTGGGCCTCGCTCAGACGCCGCATCGCCACCGGCCCGCCGACGACCGCGGGCGCCTCCCCGCCCTCGCAGCCCTGGATCAGGCATGCCGTCGCCAAACAAACGATCGCTGCGCGCGGGCGGACTCGCGACCGGACGGACATCGACATCGACATCGGAGAGCTCCCTCGCAACGCGTGTGTCTGGCTCGTTCGTGAAGCTAGTCAACGAATCCGGCCCTGGGTATCGTGGACCGGCGGATTCGAGGTCCGAAACTCGTCGTGGCGGATCTTCCCGCCCGCCTCGGCGATGATCGAAGCGGCGATCAGACTCGCCGTCGTCGTGGCGAGCACGGCGATCGCGAGCCGCCGGCGCCAGGCGAGACGACGGAAGCCGATCCCGAGGGCCAGCGCCGCGAGCAGCGCATTGCCGGGAAGCATGCGTCCGAATCGATCCGCCAGGAAGACATGGTGATCGAGCCAGGCCTGACCATGGCCGTCGAGGCGCTCGAACAGATAGGGATAGGCCGCATCACCCGACTGCATCACGAGCACCGCGGATCCCGAGGTGACCAGACAGAGCGAGAGCCCGAACGCGATCGAGGGCCAGCGATCCTCGAAGATGCCCCACGCGAGGGCGAATGCGGCCAGGACCAGCCCTGTGATCGGCAGGTGGTTCAGCAACACGTGTCGATAGGCCGGATTCCCGGCCAGCTCGTACCAGACCTCCGTCACCTCGAATCTCCTCGTGCGGACGATCCAGCTCGAACGCCGATCGCGGCGAACTCAGCATCGCCCGGTCCGATCCGCTCGTCACGCGAAAGCCGATCCCTGAGGATCACGGAAGGCATCCTCCCCACGCGCTCAGAAGACGACGATGGCGCGTCCCGTGACTTCACCGCGATCGAGCGCCGCGGCGACTTCGGCGATTTCCTCGAAGGCATGGCGCCGGGTCACGATCGCGCCGAGGTCGAGGCGGCCTCGGCGAATCCAATCGCAGAAGATCGGAAAATCGCGCGCCGGGACCGACGAGCCGCCGATGCAGCCGATCAGGCATTTTTCGTCGATCATGAGATCGCCCGGGCTCACTTCGAGGATCGGCAGCGTCACGATGCCGACGAGCACACCCATTCCCCGTTCTGCCGTCCCGAATGTCTGATGTCGCAGGCTCGGGAGCAGATTCTTCACGACCTTGTCCCCGCCGATGCAGTCGAACGCGTAGTGCGCGCCGGAGACCGGCGTGTTCAGGATCGTCCGCCTCTCGGGGGCGGCCGTGATCGCATGGATCGCCGCGACCGGATCCGTCGTCCGCGCATTGATGCCATGTGTCGCGCCCTGACGTTTCGCCCATTCGAGCTTCGCGTCGTCGAGGTCGATGGCGATGATCGGATGCGCACCCCGCTCCGCCGCCGCCACGATGCTGCAGATTCCGATGCCCCCTGCGCCGAAGACGGCGACGGATTCGCCGCGCTGAACGTCCGCCG
>CAZFKD010000107.1:7717-10636 GCA_964519695.1 uncultured Spirochaetaceae bacterium | reverse complement strand
GCCCACCGGCGCTGCGCGGCGCTCGGTCGACGATATCTTCACAGCCTCTGAGCCCTGCGCGCGTAACGCGAATCTGCGCGCGAGGCGCGAAGGCGGGAGGGCGGGAACGCTGCCGGCCGGTTTCAGGGCTCGATCAGGCCGTGACGGAGCGCATAACGCACGAGCTCGGTCGCCTTGCGCACGCCGAGCTTGCGCATCAGGCTGGTCCGATGCGCTTCGACGGTCTTGGTGCTGATGTCGAGCTGGACGGCGACCTCCTTCGCGGAGAGCCCTTCGGCGATCAGATGCAGGATCTCGCGTTCGCGCCCCGAGAGCAGGGAGAACGGATCGTCCGGCGCGGGCAGCGGCGAGCGCAGGCGTTCGACGATCTCGCGCGCGACCGCGGGGCTGAAATAGCTGCCGCCCTTCAGCGTCTCCCGGATCGCGGTCACGATCTCGGCCGCGCGGCCGTTCTTCAGGATGTAGCCGTCGGCGCCGAGCGAGATCGCGCTCTGGATGAAGTTCGCGTCGCTGTGGACCGACAGCAGGATGACTTTCGTCCCGGGAAAATCGCTGCGGAGCCGTTCGAGGGTTTCGAGGCCGCCGAGCCGCGGCATCGTGATGTCGAGGACGACGACTTCGGGCCGCAGGCGCGCGACCTGCTCGAGCACTTCCCGGCCATCCGCGGCTTCGCCCGAGACTTTGAAGTCCGGCTCGGATTCGAGCAGGCGACGCAATCCCTCGCGCACGATGCCGTGGTCGTCTGCAATCACGATCGAAATCATCGGTCGAGGGTACAGAGACGCGTCGGCCACATCAATCGGGCCGGATCGCGGCGGTGACAGCCGCGGAGCGTCATTGTACGCTCCCGCGCGGTTTCCCATCGCCTGGCGAATCGAGGCGCGCGCGTGTTCCGCAGAGATCCGAAGCGACGCAGTTCCGGGTATCGGCCGAGCGGCGATCGTGCCTCGGCGTCGCGGGCGGAGCGTGGCGCCGACTCCGAGCCTTTCATCCTCTACGTCGAGGGGGCGCGCGATCGGGAGGTCCTGGCCGGCTGGGCTCGTCATGTCGCGCCGGTCTTCGGCCCGACGCTCGAGCGCAGCACGGTGATCCTCGGCGGGCGGCAACCGGCTCGCGCAGTCGACGATTTCCGCCGGCGAGGCGGCGCCGCGGCGGGCCTGTCCGGTCTCGTCGTGCTCGATCGAGACGACCATCCCGAGGATCGAACCGTGGTGAGCGAGCTCCCGCCGGGCCTCGAGCTCTTCATCTGGTCGCTCCGCCATATCGAGAGCTATCTGCTGGTGCCTGCCGCGATCCGCCGGGTCGTGCCCAACGCTCCCGACGATCGGACGCTGCATGGCTGGATCGAGAGACATGCGGCGGCCGATGCCCGCCCGGAAGTACGCCTGGAAAGTAGGGCCGGTCCGCACGCGAAGCGCATGCTGGGCGCCGGGGGTGCGCTCGGCGAGTCGCTCGGAGTCGAGTTGCGCGCCGGCGAGATCGCGAAGGCCATGCGCCGCGACGAGCTGCATGCCGACGTCCATGATCTTTTCGCACGCATCGCTGCGCTGCGCGGGGTCGCCTTCGGGACGGTGGTCGCGGTCACTGACGTCGACGACCGGACGGACGAGCCTCGCGATTGAAGCTTACGCGTCAGCTCCGCTTGGCCTCGAAGCGCTTTCGCCCTAGACTGCCGGGACCCCCAATTCATCATCGTGGAACTCGCTCGTCGCGGGTCGACATGCCTTGATTCGTCTTCGCACGGGCCGAGGCCCGTGTCTATGCACTGACCGAGGGAGTGGGACCTCATGGACCTCGGATTTCGGATGCACGCAGAGCGCACGCCGAACCCGAACAGCATCAAATGGGTGCTCGGGCAGACGGTGGCAGACGTCGTCGCTTCCGCCGCCTTCGCGTCGGATGTCAGCGCCACAGTTTCTCCGCTCGCGGCGCCGATCTTCGCGATCGAGGGGGTCGCGGGCGTGCTGCTCGGGCCGAATTTCGTGACGGTGACGAAGCGCGAGGACGCCGAGTGGACGGCGCTCGCCGCGCCGATCGTCGCGGCGATCAAGGCCTGGGCGGCGAGCGGTGTGGCGGCGCTCGGGCCGGATTTCGAGCCGCCGCGTGCCGTGGACGACGACGAGATCGTCATGAAAATCCGGACGATTCTCGAGCGGGACGTCCGGCCGTATGTCGAGCAAGACGGCGGCGAGATTCGATTCGCGGGCTACCACGACGGCGTCGTCGAGGTCGTCCTGCAGGGCGCCTGTGCCGGGTGCCCGAGCTCTTCCATTACCCTCAAAATGGGGATCGAGGCCCGGCTCAAGGACGAGATTCCCGAGATCAGGTCGGTCGTTGCCCTGTAATTTGCGCTCGAGTTCGGGGCTGGATCCGTCGATCCGGGGAGAGTGGGGAGAACGGGAAGCCGGGGGGCCGAGCGGGTCGTCCTCATCCCTTCTCCGGGACTTCGGCGGATCGAACCCGGAGCCGCGGGTGCGGGCCGGTACGAGCCATCGTATGCGGAGCATGCTGGACTGATGCTGTTCTCCCGTCCGCGGCGAAACCGCTATCGACGTCGGCCTTCCCGGCTGACCCACCTCGGCAAGGCCGTCGTCGCGGGAACTGCGGCCGCGTTCCTCGCCCTCGGCTGGGCGAGCCAGGCGAGCCACGGCCCCTCGCGTGAAGGCGTCGAACCGGCGCCCATGCCCGCTGCCGACTTCGCTTCCGATTCCAGTCCGGCTCCCGATTCCGCCATTCGGCCCGTCTCCGCCCCGCCGCGCTGGCCCGGCGCTTCCCATTTCCCGGCGTCCCCGGCGTCTTCCGAGCCCGACGCGGCGGCTCGCCGCGGGTCGCGACTGGACGCGGCGCCGCGAGCGGATTTCGACGCCGGGCCGGAGCGGCCTGCGGCGACGGCTTCCACCGTGGCGATCCCCGGCGATC
>CAZFKD010000107.1:0-7707 GCA_964519695.1 uncultured Spirochaetaceae bacterium | reverse complement strand
GAGTCGAGCGACTACCGCTACTTCCCCGAGCCCGACCTCGTGCCCGTGACCGTCTCCGCGGAACAGATCGCGGCGATTCGGGCGGCGATGGGCGATCCCCCGGCCGTGCTCCCGGCGTCCCTCGATCCCTCCGTCGACATGCCCCTCGACGATCCGTTCGTGGGCTCGCGACTCGGAACGCCGCCGACCAGTCGGACGCGCTTCGAGCGCGCGCGCGCAGCCGCAGGCCAGGCGGCGAACCCCGCAGCGGGCGACGGAGCGATGCTCGCGGCTGCCCCGTCCGCCCGGAGCCGTGCGCATTCGCCGGGGCCGAATCGCCCGCGGCTGTCGGAGTGGATCGATGCCCGGGAGCTCGAGATTTCCGGCGTCGTCGCCGGCGCCGCGGCGAAGGGCGCGGTCGGCAACCGTTTCAAGGTCGAGTACACCCTCGACGAGGGCTTGACCCAGGACGTATTCGACATCCTCCGCCGTGGACGCGTCGAGCGAGGTGTCGCGATCGTGATCGACCCGCGAACAGGTCGTCTGCTCGCCTATGCCGGGACGGACGCGGACGTCCTGCCCGTCGAGCGCGCCTATCCCGCGGCTTCGATCATCAAGGTCATCACGGCCGCCGCGCTGCTCGAGCAGCGCGCAGACCCGGCCGTCTGGGATTGCCTCTACGAAGGCAATCAATACCGGTTGAGCCCGAGCCGCCTCGATCGTCCGCGGGCCGGCAATCACGCGACCCTCGAGGAAGCGCTCGCGACCTCGAACAACCAATGCTTCTCGCAGTGGGCGATCCACGGTCTCGGCGAGCCGCGCCTGCGCCACATGATCGAGCTCTTCGGCTGGGCGAGCCGGCCAGCCATCGGTCACGACGCGGGCCGGGTCGAGCCCGCTGCCGATCGCTACGACCTGGGCCAGCTCGGCAGCGGCCTCGACGGGGTTCGCGTGACGCCGCTGCATGTCGCGAGCCTCGCGTCCGTGCTGGCCGACGGGCGCCTGGTCGAGCCTCGCTGGATCGATCGCGTCGTCGATGCGGAAAACCATGTCGTCGCGTTGCCGGGGACGACGGTGCCGCGCCGGGTCGTCAGCCCGCGAACGGCGGACGAGTTGCGCGAGCTGATGGTCGCCACGACGAAGCGGGGCACCGCCCGCCGCGCCTTCCGCACGCGCCGCGGCGTTCCTTTGCTCGGCCCGATCGAGGTCGCCGGCAAGACCGGCAACCTGAACGGAACGAATCCCAGCGGCCGCTACGAATGGTTCTTCGGCCTCGCGCCGGCGGAGAATCCGAAGGTCGGCGTCGTCGTGCTCCAGGTCCACGGTCATCTCTGGTGGGCGCGCTCGTCCGAGCTGGCCGCGAACATCCTGCGCTCGGTGTTCTGCGAGGGCTCGGCCTGTCGAGCCGAGCTGGCGACGCGGTTCACCAGCCTGCCCGCGACGACGGCGCAAACACCGGTGCTCGTCTCCGACCTCGAGCAGACCTCTCGCGTCTCGGCTTCTTCCTCTCGCTGAGCAGGCGCGCCTCTCGCTGAGCAGGCGCATCGGGCACCGAGCCGGAGCCTCGTCCATCACCGCTATACTGCGCGGCACTCGCCGCCGGGCGGGCTCAGGAGGCCGGGCGAATGGGTGAGCGTGGGCGCGGCGAAGGGCGGAAGCGGTCGAGCGGCAATCCCTCGGATGGGGAGGCCGGCGGCGGTGAGCCCGGCGAACGCCCCGGCGCATCCGGCCATCGGTTTGGGCCCGGTCTCGTCTGCTCCGAATGCGGCCTTCGTTGGGACGTCCATCAGCGCGACCCGCGGCCCTGCGTCAGTACGCCCCCTCTGCCGGCCGATCCCTTCGATCGTCGCCCGCGCGGCTGACTGCCTCCGCGGTCTGCTGCCGGCGCATCGTCGGGTCATCTTCGGGTGATCTTCGGGTCATCGTCGGCGCATCGTCGGCGCATCGTCGGGAAGCTGCCGGCGAGTTGCCGGTCCGTTGCCGCTTCGTTCCCGATCGGCCGTCGATCCAGCATGGATGCCCGCTCCGCGCGCGTTTCGAGTCTGCGTCCGAAACCCGCGCGCGGTGACGTTTTTCGTCGGTCGGGCTGACCTGTTGCGTCACTCCGCGGTGTTTCGAGCGCGCTCGACCGTACCCCGCCGACGACGAACGCGAAATCGTCAAAACATTGAAGCGAGCGATCCGGTCGGCCGACCAAGCACCTGGCCTGCGGACCTGCCGGCCGTCGATCGGTTCGGCCGTGCGACGAGCGAGAGCTGGCACGATGGTTGCTCTCGCTCGGGTCCGGCGGAACGAGTGCCCTTCTGGTTGGGAACTCGGCAGCCGCAGCCAATCCTGCACGGGGCAGGGACTCGATCACTCGAGTGTCGAAATCAAGAAACAAGGAAAGACCCAACTAATGAGCAATCTCATTCGCAAGTCCAAGAAGGGCTTCACTCTCATCGAGCTCATGATCGTGGTCGCGATCATCGGCATTCTCGCCGCGATCGCGATCCCCAACTTCCTGCGCTTCCAGCTCAAGAGCAAGAGCTCCGAGGGCAAGGTGAACATCGCGGCGATCCGCACCGCCGAGGAGTCCTACCTCGCCGAGTTCGGTGTTTACGTGGCGGCCGCTGCGCATCCGGTGACTGCTCCGGGTGCCACCAAGCAGGTGTTCGTACCCACGATCGGCGCCAACTTCGACATCCTCGGCTGGTCGCCGGAGGGCGGCGTGTTCTTCCAGTACGCCGTCGCCGCCTCGGCGGTTCCGGGTGCGTACTCGATCTCGGCGATCGCCGACCTCGACGTCGACACCACGAACCAGGGCTGGGGCTACGTGAAGCCGGATGGCGCCAACGCCCGAGAGACGCCGGTGCACACCGAGTGTCCCGCCACCGGCGTCGGTCCGCTGTCGATCCAGGTCAACACCGTCGGGCCCTGCGACAACGTCTCCGGCCAGTCGGTCTTCTAGTCCTTCGAGGCTGATCGACCGGATCACGAGGGGCCGGGCAGTGATGCCCGGCCCCTTCTCTTTTCGGCGCGTCGAGCTCGCCGCGCTCGCCGCCGCCGCCGCCTCGCCCGCCGCCCCCGAAAGGCCCGCCGAGCCCGCCGCCGGGCATCTGGCCCGGGACTACGATGCGGCTCGCTTCCTGGCGCTGGATCTCGCGCGCCTCCTCCATCAAACGCTCGACCGCGTTCTGGACGGCCTGGGGGAAGGCGTCGATCGCTTCGCGCAGGCTCGTCGCGTCGATCGGGCAGTTGATCGGGAGGGGGCCGCGCGAGGACATCAGGGTCGTCTCGCCGACGAAGATCGGCGGGCGCGACGCGTCGTCGCTGCCGTCCACCTTGATCGGGGTGAGGCGGCGGATCGAAGCGACCTTCAGGTCGGTGAACGTCTCTTCGCGATAGAGGTTGTCCAGGTCGACGGCGATGTCGCCCAGGGGATTGCTGCCTTCGCTCACGGGGTACTCCTCGGTTCGCCCCATCATCGCAAACCGAGGCCCGGAAAAAAAGCGCGGACGCGTCCCGTCGCGGTCCTAGGCGGTCTCGCGCACGACCTCCGACAAGACGGTGCCGAGTCCTGCGAGCTCGCCGTCGGCGAGGGATTCGACGTCGGGCAGGCACGCGACGAGCTTCTCGAGCGCGAAGGCCGTCTCCGGCGACACGCCGATGAACGCGAGGGCGAGCCCCTGATCGGTGTCGTCGCGCACGATCGCGGCCTCGAGCGAGAGCGGGCGCATCAGCGTCGGCCCGTGCAGCGTCAGGCGAAGCCGATCGCCGAGGGCGAGCCCCGGATGACGCTCGATCCGCATGCCGCCGGCCGAGAGATCGCGGCCGACGAGGGCGAGCGTCTTGTCCTCGCCGGCCGCCCGGAGCACGGCGGGAAAGGCCCCGCGCGGCCCCCTCCGGCGTTCGTCGCCGGCCTCCCCCGTTTCCCGTCCCGCTCGCGCGGCCGATCCCTCCGCGAGCTCGATCTCCACCTCGCCCCGCGCCCGGATCGGGGGATCCGTCTCGTCGTCGAGCATCAGATCCGGAAGCGACGGCAGGCGGCAGCTCGGAATGGCCGGTCCGTCGACGGGTCCGCCGAGCGCGGACGAAGACGTCCCCGAGGCCCAGTGGTTGATCGCCGCCGTGAGACGCTGGCGTGTTCCGCGCGAGAGATCCGCATCGAAGACCACGGCGCACGTTCGCCGATCGGATCCGGAGCGGGTGGCGACGCGGCGAACGCGGCCGGAGAGCGCGAGCGCGCCGGATGCCGGGTCCGGCAATGCGCTCGCCGGAATCGCGAACCGGATCGCGTCGCCGACACCGAGCGCAGCGCGCGTCTGGACGCGGCAGCCGCGATTCGAGAGGTCGACGAGCAGCGCGCCGCCGCGGTCCGCTTCGACCGGGACCTCGGTCGCGATGCGCGGATCGTCGCGGCGTTCCTCGCCCGGGTACAGCGCCCGCGCGATCAGCAGCCGCCAGGTCTCGCGCTGCGCCGGGAGGCGGACGAGCAGCTGCATGCCGTGGCGGCGGAGGCGGCGGCGCAGGGCGGGGCTCTCGTCGGCGACGGCGACGATGCGCATCGGCCCTTCGGTTTCCGAGCCGCGCGCGCGGACGGGCTCGATGTGTTCGAGTCGCCGCGAGGTCACGATCAGGAGCGCCCTCGGCAGCTCGACCCGCTCCGGGATCTGGCCGCCCCGGTAGCGATCGAAAGCGAGGCCGCCGGCCTCGAGCACGCGCGCGACCTCGTCGAGCTCGCCGTCGTCGACGAGGACGATGCCCGTCGCAGGGGATGCCGGCTTCATGGCGCAGACTCCTCGCCGGATCGCAGGGGACGGCGCGATCGGCTGCCGCTCCGATCTTCGTCACCTGCTCGCATCCCCTGAAGTCGCCGGCGCGCCGGGCCGATCGCCCAGGGCCCCCCTGCGCAGCGCCTGCAGCAGGACTGCGTTCGAGCTGCCGGCCAGCACGAGCCCGATCGCGGGACCGATCGCGCCGCCGAACTCGTTGCCCTGCCCGAACAGGATCGATCCGGACGGGGCCGCGAAGGCGAGCGCGTTGTTGACCGCGTGCGCGCCGAAGGCGAGGCCCAGACCGTGTCGTTCCCGCAGGCAACCCAGCGAAATCCCCAACAGGCCCGCCACGAGGCCATGATGGACGTCGCCATGGGCGATCCCGAAAAGCAGGGCGCTCCCGAGAATCGCGGCCCGCGGCCCCCCGAAGCGGCGCAGGCCCGCGTAGAGGACGCCGCGAAAGAACAGCTCCTCGGCGGCCGCCGGGACGACGACCTCCCGCGCGAGCAGCCGGATCCATGCGCCGCCCCCGCCTCCGCCGGCCTCCGCCGCGCCGGCCCGCGCGAGGCTCCCGGCGAGTCCGCTCGCCTCGAAGCCGGGAAGCAGACGCGCTCCCGCTCCGAGCAGCGCGCTCGTGGCGGCGAAGCCCGCGAGGTGCAGCGCCCCGGTTGCTGCGCCGAATGCCGCCGCCGCGCTTCCGGATCGCGAGTGCTCGTCCACCGCCATGCAGGCAGCGTACCCGTCCGCGACGCGGAAGGGCGCCGCGTGGCTCCCCCGCGCGCGCCGCTGCTACGCTCGGCGCGTGTCGAAATCCGAGCTCTGTTCCTCGCTGCTGGTGGCGATGCCCCAGCTCGCCGATCCGAATTTTCGTCGTGCGGTCGTCTTGATCGTGCACCACGACGCGGATTCGACCTTCGGGCTCGTGCTGAACCGGGAGGTCGAGCTGTCCGTTCGCGAGCTGTGCGAGAGCCTCGAATTCGACTGGAACGGCCGGGCCGGCGCGGAGGTCGGCTGGGGCGGTCCAGTCGAGACGAATACCGGCTGGCTGCTCTTCCAGGACGACGTCGACACCGACATCGAGGGCGACCAGGTCTCCCGCCTCGAGGGCGAGCTCTGCTTCGCCGGCTCGATGGACGTGTTGCGTCAGCTCGCGGCGCACCCGCCGCAGGACCTGCGAATCTTTCTCGGCTATGCGGGCTGGGGCAAGGGACAGCTCGAGGCGGAGCTCGCCCAGGGCGCCTGGGTCGTCGCGCCGCTGTCGCCGGAGATCGTGTTCGACGTGCCGGCCGAAGAGATGTGGGAGCACGTCCTGCGCGCGATGCAGATCGATCCGGCACGGCTGTTCTCGACGGCGGGTGTTCATTGAGCCGTTACCAGCCGACGCCCTACGAGGTCCGCTGCCCGCGCTGCGACGTCAGCTTCCCCGTCGAGACGCGCCGCTGTGTTCATTGCGGGGGGCCGACCCTCGCCCCAGCTCCGCCGCCGGCTTCCGCCGTCGACCCGACCAGCATGCCGCCGTGGATCCGGACCTCGGACGAGGGGAGCGGGTCGCCGGGTCCCTACGACGACGCGGGGGCGTCCGGTGCCGGGCAGGCTCCGGGGGCCGGATCCGCGGATCGCGCCGACGCGCCCGAGGAAGCGCCGTCTTCGCTCGTTTCGACGCTGCTGCGAACCTTCGGCAGTCTCTTCTGGGTCATCGCGCTGGTCGCGTTCTCGATCCTGCGCAGCTGTGGCGAAGATTAGTCCGATGACGGACGCCGCTCCGGACGGAATCCTGCACGGCGTCGTCTTCGCGCCCTTCGTGCGCAAGGTCCGCATCGTGCTGGCGGCGAAGAACGTCGCCTATCGACACGTCAGTGTGATGCCGGGAGCGATGGACGCCGAGTTCCTCGCGCTCTCCCCGCTTCGCAAGGTGCCGGTCTGGGAAGAGGCGGATTTCGTATTGCCGGATTCGTCGGCCATCTGCGCCTATCTCGAGCGGCGGGTGCCGTCGCCTTCCGTCTATCCCGCGGATGCGCGGGCGTTCGCGTCGTCGCTCTTCTGGGAGGAGTACGCGGATACGCGGCTCGTCGAGGCCTGCGAGCCGATCTTCTACGAGCGGGTCGTGCGGCCGCACGTCCTGCGCCAGACGGGCAGCGAAGAGATCGTCGAGCGCCAGCTCGAGGAGGTCGTGCCGCCCGTCTTCGACCAGCTCGAGTCGTTCTATCTATCGCCGGGTCGGCTGCGCACGGCAGAGGCGCTGGCGAGCACACCCGGGGCCGGCGACGCGAAGGTCATCGCCCCGCTCGAGATCTCGGCGATCGCGATCTGGTCGCCGATCGTGAATCTCGAGCACGTCGGAATCGCAGTCGATCCGGCGCGTTGGCCGCGGCTCGCGGCGTTCATGGCGGCGATGGGCGCGCATCCGGTGATCCATCCGATCCTGGCACAGGAGCGCGCGGCGCTCGGTATGCGGGCTTCGGATCCGCCGAAGGGGTCGTAGGGTTCGATTCACGCGCCGGTGCGAGGCCGAAGCGCGCAGGAGGTCCGGGGAACGATGAAGGTCGAAGCTGCGATTGCCGTCGAAGCGGGGAAGCCGCTCGAGATCGATACGATCGAGCTCGAGGGCCCGAAGGAGGGCGAATGCCTCGTGCGCCTGGCGGCGACGGGCGTCTGTCATACGGATGCGTTCACGCTCTCGGGCGACGACCCGGAGGGCCTGTTCCCGGCCGTGCTCGGTCATGAGGGCGCGGGCGTCGTCGAGGCGGTCGGCCCGGGCGTCAAGTCGCTCGCCGTCGGCGACCACGTCATCCCGCTCTACACGCCCGAATGTCGCGCCTGCAAGTTCTGCCTCTCCGGCAAGACGAATCTCTGCGGCGCCATCCGCGCGACCCAGGGCAAGGGCCTCATGCCCGACGGAACGAGCCGGATCCGCTGGCGCGGCAATCCGATCCATCACTACATGGGCACGTCGACCTTCGCCCGCGCGACG
>CAZFKD010000106.1:290-10654 GCA_964519695.1 uncultured Spirochaetaceae bacterium | reverse complement strand
TCCCGCCGAAGGCGGGGCGGGCCGGCGACGATCTCGCGCGGATCGTCGCGCGGATCCGGCGGCTGGTCCCCGGATCGCCGGCGCCCGTGTGATAGGCTCTGCCGAGTTTTCGACGTCTCTGGAAGGTCCCTGAAAGGTCCCTGGTCGAGCCTGGTCAGGAGGGAATCAAGACATGCAGCCGAGCGATCGCCCGACCGTCTTCATCCACACCAACCACAAGCAGATCCTCGGCGCGATCGTCTCCCGCTATTCGATGAAGCGGAACTCCGCGCGGCCTGACGCCTTCGACGTCGAGCTGATCGAGCATCGCAACTTCCCCTTCTTCGCCGAGTACGAGGGCCGCGAATACCTGCGCGACGGCGCCTCGCGGGTCTGGCGCAACTACGATCTGCAGTCCTTCACGCCGCTTCGTTTCATGCCGCCCGAGCTGATGGGATATCGCGGCCGCGCGGTCGTGACCGATCCCGACGTCTTCGCCGTCGGCGACGTGATGGAGCTGCTGGAGCGCGACATGCAGGGCAAGGCCCTCTTCTGCCGGCCCCGTTCGGGGGCGAAGCGGATCGAGGGCGTGCTCGCGACCAGCGTGATGCTGCTCGACTGCGCGAAGCTGACGCATTGGCGCTGTCGCGAGCAGTTCGACGCGCTCTTCGAACGCAAGCTCGACTACGCCGATTGGATCGGCCTCAAGAACGAGGACCGCGATACGATCGGACTCTTCGAGAACGAGTGGAACGACTTCGACAGGCTGACCGCGAAGACGAAGCTGATCCACAACACGAAGCGCCAGACCCAGCCCTGGAAGGCCGGTCTGCCCGCTGATTTCGTACCCGCCGAGAAGTACCGGATCTTCCCGCCGATCCGCTGGGTTCTGCGCGCTCGCCGCAAGATGTTCGGCGACTACGCGTTCGTCGGGAACTACCGCCCGCATCCGGATCCGAACCAGGAGGCGTTCTTCTTCGGCCTGCTGCGCGAATGCGTCGACCAGCGCATCGTCGACGAGCAGTTCATCCGCGAAGAGATGAAGCAGAACCACGTCCGCCACGACGCCTTCGACGTCATGGACCGCCTCGCCTCGCGCGCGGCCTGAGCGGGCTGAGAGGCCGGAGCGCCGGAGCGAGAGCCGTTAGTCGGTCGCTGCCCAGCCGGGAAACAGCGCGCGCACCCGCGCGACGGTCCGCGGCATGTCTTCGAGGGGGCGGTATTCGCTCTTCGGATGGCCGTCGCCGAGCCAGGTGGCGCGGTCGGTCTCGATGAGCAGCTGCTGGACGATGCGGATGTCGCGGGTCAGGCGCTGCGGGCCGAGCCGCATCGTCAGGCGGTAGATCCAGGCCTTGAGGTGCCAGCGGTCGAGGGGGCGGCGGGATGCGCCCGAGCCCTCCGGCTCGCCGTCGAGCCAGGGATTGCGCTTCATCGAAGTGCGACCCTCGCCGGTGTCGTAGAGATAGACGGGCCGTCCGGTCGCACATGCTTCGGTCATCATCGAGACGCTGTCCGCCGTGACGACGACGCGATCTGCGAGTCCCAGGAAGGCGAAGAACGGATTGTCGGGGTCGTTCTTCTGCCAGCGGTAGCGGATCGATGGCGAGCGGATCCCGTCGAACAGCGATTCGATCGTCGCCTCGAGGGTCCGCGAGCTCGTCGTGACGAGGAGGGAGCCGCCGATCTCGCCGACGAGAGCGTCGAGCATCGCCGCGAGCCGAGCGCCCGAGGCGCGGTCGAAGGGGTAGGGGCCAGAGTTGCCCCCGGCGAGCACGGCGATCCGAGGCCGCGGGAGATGGGCGACGCGCTCCTCCCAGGCGCGCGCGGCCTCGTCGAGGCGGGCGCGGGTCACGCGATGCAGCGGTGTGTCGTTGTGGAGGATGTTCGGATCCCGGGGGAGCCGGTATTGGGGCGTCGTCACGACGAGGTCCCAGGTCGCGGGCTTCGCCCACGGCCGCCCGCAATGGATCAGGCGCACCGCCTGGCCCGTCTCCGCCTTCGCCTGCGCGCGGATGTAGCGGGCGATCGGCTCGTTCTTGCGCCCGGCCGAGATCACGAGATCGGGCCACGGCGCCTCGACGGCGTCCGAACGCGGGCGGTCGACGCCGAGCAGATGCGCGCCGAAGGGGAGGTTCACGAGCTTTTCGTAGGCGGTGTAGACGAAATGCTTCTGGACGAGGGGCCAGCCGAGGGCTTCGCCGAGGCCCATGACCTGCGAGTTGTCGCCCGCGCGATCGCCCATCAAGAGCCAGACGAGCGGCGGACTCGTCCCGGGTCGCGTTTGACTCGGCAATCCTGCTCCCGTCCCGCGGAATCGTTCCGAAGATCGCTTTTCGCCGGGTGCTCGGAGACCCGCGCGATGGCGCGACTTTATCAGATGCGCCCGGCGCTATCCCGCGGTTCGCGAGCGGACTCGATGGCGGATGCCCATCGCGAGGGCGGCGATCGCGAACAGGATCGACGGGCCCCAGCCCGCGAGCCAGGGCGAGAGCGTCCCGCCATGGCCCATCGAGCCGGCGAAGCTGGTCGCGAAGGCGTGGGCGACGGCGATGACCGCGCTCGCGATCAGCGTCTGGACGGGCCGCGGAAAGGGCGGGCCCGTCGCGGAGAAGAAGAGCGCGATCAGCGGCAACAACAGGCAGGCAAAGGGCGCCGAGATCTTCATCTGGAGGTCCGTGCGATAGGCGAGCGCGATCGGACCCTCGAGATCCGGGTCCTCGATCGCCGCGCGGAGCTCGGCCGGCGTCAGGTCGGCGGTCTCGATCTCGGTGGGCGCCTCCTCGCCGAACTGGACGACGCGCCCGGGCCTGGGCGTTCGTGCGAGACGCCCATCGCCGTCGAGCTCGACGCTGCGCGGCTCGTCGAGCAGCCAGTTTCCGTCGCCGACATAACGTGCACCGTTCGCATCGGTCCTCCGGACCGGCAGGCCGCCACTACCGAGCTCGTAGAGGGTCACCGAGCTCGCGAGTCCGCTCAGCAGGTCGAGACGCTCCATCTCGTGGATCTTCTTCCCGACCCGGTACCAGACGCGCTCTCGCGCTTCCCGCGTCGTGTCGCCCTGCTTCTTGATCTCGACGCGCTTGATCTGCTTCGCGCGCCCGCTCGAGCGGGGAACGAGCTCGTTCGCGAGCAGGTGGTCCGCCGGCACGGCGAGCGCACACAGCATCCAGACCGGCGCCAGGATGCGCAGGATCGGGATGCCGCAGGCGCGCATCCCGAGCAGCTCGCCGTTCGCGCCGAGCAGGCTGATCGTCAGCGCGACTGCGATCAAGAGCGCCATCGGAATCACGCGCGCAGCGAGCACGGGCAGGCGCGCGACGTAGTAGCGGACGATCTCGTCCGCGCCGGCTCCATAGCGATTGAACCATTTCAGGTTGTCGAAGACGTCGATGATGAGATACGCGATGACCAGCCCGGCGACGCAGACCGCCGCCATCTGCAGGAACTGCGCGGCGACGTAGCGCGGCAGGGCGAAGCGTTTGACGCGTATGCCCTCGCGCGCGATGCCGAGGCGCTCGAGCAGCGTCCGGTTGCCCTTGCCCGAGCTGCGGTCGCTGTCGGATGCATGCCGACCCGCGATCGCGATCAGTGTCGTCGCGACCGTCGTCATGACGATGTTGGGCAGCCAGATCGCGATCGCGACAGGTGTGGTCTCGCCGCGCAAGAGGCCCTCGGAGAGCTGGACGAGTGCGTAGTAGGCGATCGCGCCGGCGATGCCCATCAGCGTCCCGGTCGAGCGCGAGAGATCGCGCCGCCCGAGCGCGAGCCCCATCGCGAGCAGGCCGAATGGCAGCGCGGCGGCGCCGAGCGCAATGCGGCGATGGGCCTCGCCGGCGTACCAGCGACCGCGCTGGTTGTCGCCCTCTTCGCGCGCGGTGTCGACGAGCTCCTGGAACGGGAGCGTCGTCACGAGGTCGACTGGCACGTTTTTTTCGGGCGGCACCGTCGGCAGCGAGGTCTCGAGCCGCTCGAAGCGCAGCAGGGATGCGCGGTCCTCGGCATTGAACAGGATGAGCCCGTCCTCGAGGACGATCCGCCGGCTGCGCGCGGGCGGCGACGCAACGGCCGCTGCCTGCCCGGGCTCCATCTCCTCGTCGGAGATGGTTCCGCGCTTCGAGAAGATCGTTTCGTCGAGGCTCGGAATGTAGACGAGCACGCCTCCCAGCTCTTCTCCGGCCTCGTCGACCTCGCGCGCTTCGATCCGCCACCCGTCGAGATTCGTGGTCATGCCGGCGCGCAGCGAGAGGCCCGGCCGGTCGCGCGTCAGCTCCAGCATGCGATCGCGGACGGCGCGCTGGGAATCGGGTGAGAGGAAGACCGAGAGGTAGAGGGAGATGCCCGTCGCGGCGAGCGTGAAGAGGAGACCCGGGAAGGCGAGCTGGCGCGGCGAGAAGCCGCTCGCCTCGAGGGCGAGCAGCTCGCGGTCGGCGGCGAGGCGACCGAGTCCGACGAGCGTTCCGACCAGCACGGCGAACGGCAGCGTGCGTGCGAGGGTCGGAATCAGCTGGAGCCCGGCGATCCGCCCGACGTCGCCGACGTCGAGGCCGCGATTGACGATCAGATCGGCATAGCCGAGCAGGTCCGTCAGCAGGACGACGAGCCCGAATGCCGCCGTCGCGAAGAGCGCCGGCAGCCACATCTCCGACACGAGGTAGCGCGACAGCTTCATGCCCGGCAGCGCGGGCCCCCTGCGACGCTCACTCGATTTCAATCGGATTCCCCCTGCCGGTCTCCGAGTTTCGCGCTCGTTGGTTCCCGCGGCCAGCGCCCGGGATCGAACGGGTCCCGCCGCCGGGCTTCGGATCCGACTCGCCGCCGCGCGAGGGAGGCCACGCGAGCTGTGATAGATTGCGATCGCTCGCTGCGCGGCAGTGGAACCCGTGGGGCCTCGCGCTCGGCCGCGCGGGAGCGGGGCGTCGAGAGAAGCTTCGGGACGATCGTCGCGAGAGGCGACGAATGTAGCGTCGAGAAGAGCATCCGAAGAGCATCGAGAGAAGCATCGAGAGCAGCGTCGAAAGAAGCGTCGAGAGAGCCATCGAAAGGGCGGGCGAACCGGCATGGATTCCATCTTCAAGAAGGTGAGCCGCGAGGTCTTGATGGCGCTGCTCTTCTTCCTGCCCGAGGCCCGGCGCATCCGGATCGAGCGCTGGCTGCGGGGTCGGGAGGAGACGAACCGGCTGGCCGAGGCCGACGTCGCGATCGTGTCCTTCGGCAAGAGCGGCCGGACCTGGCTGCGCGTCATGATCTCCCGCTACTACCAGCTCGTTTTCGACATCCCCGAGCGGATCCTGCTCGGCTTCTCGAACTATCATCGCCGCAACGCCGCGATCCCGAAGATCTTCTTCACCCACGACAACTACATCAAGGACTACACGGGCGAGCTCGACTCGAAGGCTTCCTTCTACGACAAGAAGGTCGTGCTCCTGGTTCGCAATCCGAAGGACATCGCCGTCTCGCAGTACTTCCAGTGGCAGCATCGGATGCGGCCGGTCAAGAAGAAGCTGAACAACTATCCGCTCCACGGCGCCGACGTCTCGCCCTACGCGTTCGTCATGGATCCGGCCTGCGGGCTGCCGCAGATCATCGACTACCTGAATCTCTGGGCACGCGAGGCGCCGAAGGTCCGGGAGCTCCTGATCGTCCGCTACGAGGACATGCGCGAGCAGCCGGTGGAGACGCTGGCGCGGGTCATGGATTTCGTCGGCGGAAGCCCGAGCCGCCGGGAGGCCGTCGCCGCGGCCGTCGAGTACGCGAGCGTCGAGAACATGCGCGAGCTCGAGGAGAAGAACACCTTCTGGCTCGCGGGGGGTCGCATGAAACCGGGCAAGAAGGGCGACCCGAACTCCTACAAGGTCCGGCGCGCCAAGGTCGGCGGCTACAAAGACTACTTCGACGACGCCCAGTCGGCGGAGATCGACGAGCTGGTCCGTAAATCGCTCTCGCCGAGCTTCGGCTACGAATCGCCGCAACCGCCGCCCGCCCAGGCGCAGTCGCGATAGTCGGGTCGCGCCGATGCCCGCGCAGATCGGTTGCCTCGCCTGGGGCTCCCTGCTCTGGGATCCCCGCACGTTGCCGCTGATCGATTCGTTCCGCCCCGCTGGGCCACTGATGCCGATCGAGTTCTCGCGGGTGGCCCTCGATGGGCGAGTGACCCTGGTCGTCGATCCGGCTGCGGAGCCGAGCCCGACCTGGTGGGCGACGCTCGCGGTCGACTCGCTCGCGGAGGCGATCGCGGCCCTCGCGCTGCGCGAGGGTGTCTCGCCGGATCGCGCCGGCGACTGGATCGGCGCCGAGCCGCGCGGCGGAGGCGCCGGGGTATCGGGGCAGACGCCCGGCCCGGTGCGCGCCGGGATCGCGGCCTGGCTCGCGATGCAGCCGCTCGACGCCGTCGTCTGGACCGCGCTGCCCGCGCGTCGGCCCGATGGCCGCTTCGAGCGTCCGGACGGACCCGAGTTGGTCGAGCATCTGAGGCGCCTCGAAGGCCCGGCGCGCGAGCGCGCCGAGCAATACATTCGGCTCGCGCCGGAGGGACTCCGGACGCCGAATCGGCTGCGCTTCGAGGCGGTCTTCGGCTGGTCGCCCGGGGCCTGGCCGGGGGCCGACCGCCAGGCGGGCGACCGGCTTGCTGATGTCCGGCTTGCAGATGTCCGGCCTGCGGACGTCCGGCCAGCGGGAGGGAGATGAGATGGCCATCCGCGAGGTCGACGCCGAGGGCGTGTCGACGCGGGTCGGGGAGCTCGACTGGCTCTTCGCGACGCCCGAGCTGCCCGTCGCCGACGTGCGCGCGACGCAGGCCTACTATCGCGACGTGCTGGGCTTCCGGATCGCCTGGCTCTACGAAGAGGAGTACGGCGCCGTCTACCAGGGCAAGACCGAGATCTTCCTGCGCCGCGAGCCGGGGCCGATCGAGCGCTGCTGCGTGTTCGTTCGGGTCGCCGATGCGGATCGCGTGCTGGCCGCCTATCGCGAGCGCGAGGCGAAAATCGTCGCCGAGATCGCGTCGCAGCCCTGGGGCATGCGCGAGTTCACCGTGGAGGAAAACAACGGCCATCGGTTCCGCATCGGCCACAGCCACGGGACGGTCCGTCCGGGGGTCGGTACGGGCGCGAGCGGGCGCGAGCGCTCCGGCAGGGGAGCAGCCGGATGACGACGCCCGCGAACGACACCGAATCGACCCGCGACCGCATCCTCGACGTCGCCGAGTCGCTCTTCGCCCGCAAAGGGCTCGCCGGCACCGCCGTGCGCGACATCGCCCGCGCCGCGGGTCTGACGGCCCCGAGCCTCTACAACTATTTCGAGGGCAAGCAGGCGCTCTACGAAGCGGTGATCGCGCGCGGTGTCCAGCCGCTCTTCGACCTGATCGGCGCCGTCGCGCGGGGCGGCGCCCGGGGCGAGGATCGGACGGGTCTGATGCTCGACGGCATCATGGATCATCTCGCGAGCCATCCCGATCTCGCGCGCCTGATCCAGCACGAGGCGCTGACCGACGGCGCCTCCCTCGAGAAGATCGCCCAGGGCTGGCTCCGACCGATCGTCTCGCGCGGCCTGCTCGCCATGCAGTCGAGCCCCGACAACGTCTGGAGCGAGGAGGAGCGGCCGCTGGCGGTCGCGGCCTGGATCCACGTCATCCTCGGGCATTTCGCGATGGCGCCGCTGCTGCGCTCGCTGTTCGATTTCGACCCGCTCGCGCCGGATCAGATCGAGCGCCAGAAGCGCTTCCTGCGACATTATGCGCAGCTCCTGATGTCGGGAGCAGGACGCGATCGAAGCAGCTGAGAGGCTGTGAAGAGATCGTCTCGGTCGCGGCGCTTGCGGCGGCGGGCCATCTGCTGCGTTGCTCCTCCTCGCCGTAGCTCGCTACGACTCGTCGTCGCGCCTTGCATCTGACCCACCGGCGCTGCGCGTCGCTCGGTCGACGATATCTTCACAGCCTCTGAGGGCTCGGGGCGGCCGCCAGCGCCGGGCGCTGCGACGGCGAAACCGCCGGGCAGGGCGCGGCCCGGATCGAACCGGAGCGCCGCGAAGAGGAGACCGTCCGTGCGGGCACCGCGCGTCGAGATCGAATACTGCACGGGCTGTCGCTGGGGCCTTCGCGCCGGCTGGATGGCTCAGGAGCTGCTCGTGACCTTCGAAGCGGAGCTCGCCGAGGTCGCGCTCGTGCCGGGGCGCGTCGGCGGGGTCTTCGTCGTGCGCCTCGACGGCGAGGTCGTCTTCGATCGAGGTGCGGTCGGTCGCTTCCCCGAGCTGCGCGAGCTGAAGCAGGCGCTGCGTGACCGCATCGCGCCCAGCCGCGACCTGGGCCATAGCGATCGCCCCGGAGAGTCCGCATGATCCGCTCGCATCCGAAGGGGCGATCGATCGCCGTCGCCGCCCGGCCACGGGCGAGCTCGGACCGGGGGCGTCGACGGCGATGAAAGGTGCGATCGCGAGCGTCGAGATCTTCGTCTTCGAGGCCGGGGCGGCTGCGATTCGCGCAGCGGATGCGGGCGGTCCGCGTTCCGGCGCGCCGGGTTGGCCGCGGCGCCTCAGTCTCGTCGTCGGGCTCCCCGAGCGCGTACCGGGGAGCGCGGGCTGGCAATGCCGCGTCGCGCTCGCCGATCTGCACCGTCCCGAGATCATCGAGGGGCGGGACAGCGCCGAGGCCCTCTTCCTCGCGGTGGCCCGCGCGAAGACCTGGCTTTCCGTGCTCGTGGCCGACGGGCATCGGTTGGCACGCGATCGAGCGGGAACGGAGCCGTTCGACGGGCCGTTTCTTTCCTGACGGATCGTTCGATCCGGATCCCGGGTCGGGAGTCGTGGTCCGGGCCTGCCCATGGCCTGCATCATGGCTGCGCTCCGCCCGCTGGTACACGCGGCGCGCGCGCTCACCCGTTCGCGGAGGGACCCGGCGCGTTCGAATTCGCCGGCTCGCGCACCCGGGGAATGGGTTATCGTGGGCGCCGGGAGACAGCGATGATCGATTCCCTCTTCACGCTCTACTGCGAAGCCTGCGAGGTCGCCTCGCGCCCGAGCCGGCTCTGGGTGCGCGCCGAGATCGAGGTCGCCTCGGGTCGCGGTGCCGAGACGCATCATTACCTCGAGTGCATGAACTGCGGATTCCGGTTCAAGAGCTACATGGAAGACCACATGGAGGCGGTCGGCGACGAGGAGTGGCGCCGCTTCGTCTCGGACGGCGCTGCGGGCCCCGAGCATGCCGACCATGCGGAGCTGAGCGAGCGCGGCGTGGACCGCAGCTCGTCGGCTCGTTAGGCCGCGGCGCCGGACGGCGCCGGACGGCGCCGAGCTACAGGACCTCGAACGCCTCCCGGCACGCCGCTGCCGCGCAAAGCCCGCCGAATCCGACCGCCGAACGACTGCCAAGGGAGCCCGTCATGTCGAACCCCCTCGATCCGGCCAACGCCCGGACGGCGATCGAAAACCTGATGTTCGTCTATGCCGAGCGCATCGACGCCGGCGACTTCAAGGGCCTCGCCGCGCTCTTCTCGAAGGCGCGCATGGTCGGTCCGAAGGGCGACGTCCAGGGCACCGGCAGCGAGGAGATCGAGAAGATCTACCTGCGCGCGACCCAGGTCTACGAAGACGGAACGCCGATGACCCAGCACGTCACGACGAACCTGATCCTCGAGTTCGCGCCGGACGGCCGCAGCGCCTCCGGCCGCTCCCGGTTCACGGTGATGCAGGCCGTGCCCGGCTTCCCGCTCCAATGCGTCATCGCGGGCTACTACGAAGACCGCTTCGCCTACACCGAGTCCGACGGCTGGCATTTCACCGAGCGCCGCATGAAGCCCAAGCTCGCCGGCGACCTCTCGCGGCATCTGAAGTACGAGCTGCGGGACGCCTAGCAGGCCCCGGGCCGCCGCCCGATCGTCGCCCACGCGAAGTCCCGCTTCCGAGGTCCGGATGAAGCGCCTCGGCCGCCTCCTTCCCCGACGTGTTCCGCCCGCAGAGCCGCTCGCGCGAGCGCTCCTCGATCATCATCGCGATGGCCGTCCGCGCCGGGTCACGGCGCTGCGCGCCGACGGCGTCGAGTTCGAGATCGAGACGGGGGAGTACTTCACGCTCGCCGGCGAGCTGGCCGAACTCGACCGGGTCGCGCTCGCGCACGCCCGCGGCCGCGTCCTCGACGTCGGGGCGGGCGCCGGCCGTCATGCGCTCGCGCTCCAGGCGAAGGGCTGCGAGGTCGTCGCGATCGACGTCAGTCCGACCTGCGTCCTGCTCTGCCGCGAGCGCGGCGTCGTCGACGCGCGCGAGCTCGACGTCATGACGCTCGCGAGCGCCGCGCCGGAGGACGACGCGCTCGGAAGCTTCGACACGATCTTCTTCGGCATGCAGACGATCGGCGTCGCCGGCGGCATCGCGCCGCTCCGGCGACTGCTCGCGGGGCT
>CAZFKD010000106.1:0-280 GCA_964519695.1 uncultured Spirochaetaceae bacterium | reverse complement strand
CGCCCGGTCGGCGCGCTGATCGCCGATTCGTCGGCGCTGCGCGAGGCCTGGGAGGGCGACGAGAGCGATCGGTCGCCGTCCCGCGGAGAGATCGTGCTCGCGACCCGCTATCGCGGGCTGCGGGGCGAGCCATTTCCCTGGCTCTATCTCGCCGAAGAGGATCTCGCCGATGTGGCGCGGGCCGCGGGCTTCGAGCTCGAGACGCTCGGGCGGGTCGCGGGCGGGGAGTATCTGGCGCGATTGCGCGTCGCCGAGGGCGCGAGCGAGGGCGGGGCGAGCG
>CAZFKD010000105.1:0-10670 GCA_964519695.1 uncultured Spirochaetaceae bacterium | reverse complement strand
CCCGCCGCTTCGGCGGCCAGAGGACCGCCGATCTCGGCGAAGCTGTGGATGACGAGGTCCGGTTCGAGTTCCTCGATGTGTCGAGCGCAATCCACGCGGAATTGCTCCGTCGTTCTCCCGACGAAGAGGTCGATCATGAAATCTGTCAGCGCACCGTGGGGGTCGTGAACGTGCTCCATGACCTCGGGATAGGCCGCGAAGACGTTTGACTCGACCCAGTCGGGTCCTGCAGGTACATGAAGGAGTCCGCGACGCGTCACCGCAGGCTCGAACGACGCCGACGTCGCGACCGTCACCTGGTGTCCCATCTGCCGCAGCGCCACGAGCAAAGGCGCGAGCTGTGCGAACACCGACTCCCCGGGATGCACCGTGACCAGGATCTTCATAGCGCATGAACCTAGCTCAGCGTTTGCATCGGGTGCCGGAGTGACCGCTGCGCACGTACCGACGATGCTCGCCTGCGACGAGAGCAGCCGGCGAACCGACCCCGGTTGCATGGCCCGGCGGAAGGGCACCGACCCAGCGCACATCGCTTGATAATCGAAAGAGCCTCCTTGATGCTTTCAGCACGCGCCATCGACTCGGCAATCACTGTTGCCGCCAAACAGGGCCCACCACCTGCGGTCATCTCGGAGGTCGGACCACGACCCCGTTCTGATCGGGCTGCCGGAGTCGGGGGCCGCAAGGCTTGGTGGCGTGGGTGGCGTCGGACTCGAGGTGCTCGTGGGATTCCCGCCGCTCTGGTAGTCCAGACCTTCTCGATCTTGCCGAAGCCAGGGCAGGCGGTGGTGCTTGGCGCGAGGGCTCTGCAGCTGCGGCGTCTGAAGAGCGGCGGCGACGGGAAGCGCGACGCGCGGGCGCGCGCGACGCGGGCTGATCGCAGGCGTCGGTCGTGTCTGGACCGGTGCAGGCCGGAATGGCTCCCCGGGCAGGACTCGAACCTGCGACAAGGCGGTTAACAGCCGCCTGCTCTACCAGCTGAGCTACCGGGGAACGGGATGCTCGGGCGCGCGGAGTTTAGTGCGGGGCGACCCTTCCGCAACGCTCAGGGGCCGGCAGAATCGGGGGATCGCCGAAAGCTTCGCGCCGACCCGCACTCGGGGCGGGCGCCCTTCGCGGGCCACCGCTCAGGCGTCCCCGACCGTGATCTCGACGATCTCGAGCTCCCGCCGGCCCTTCGGCACCTTGACGCTGACCTCGTCGCCGACGGCCTTGTTCATCAGGGCCTGGGCGACGGGGGAGGTGATCGAGATGCGGCCCTGCTTCGCGTCGGCCTCGTCCTCGCCGACGATCGTGTAGCGGATCGTCTCGTCGGTCTCGGCGTCGAGCAGCTCGACGGTGGCCCCGAAGCGGACCTTGTCGGGGGACTGGCCGGCGGTATCGATGACCTGGGCCCGGGCGATCTTGTCGTCGAGCATCGCGATGCGGGCGGCGATATGGGCCTGCTTCTCCTTGGCGGCGTGGTACTCGGCGTTCTCGGACAGGTCGCCATGCGCGATCGCGGTCTCGATCTCCTTGACGTTCGCGGGCCGGTCGACGCTCTTCAGGCGCTGGAGCTCGGCCTTCAGGGCTTCGTAGCCGCGCTGGGTCATCGGCACTCGTTGCGACATGGTGTTCTCCGGTCGGTTCTCGGGGCCTGGCTCGGGCAGGTTCGGGGGCCGGGGAGGGCCACCGCGACCTCGCGGTGCCCAGCGCGCCCGGGGTCGGGGCGGGTGGGCGCGAGGGGTCGCCCGATTTCGTGGCCGTTCGCCGTCTGGCCTTGGGTCGTGCTTCGGCGAGTCCGACGATTGCGTGCGGACTTCGCATCGATTCGACGGGGAGTGGGCTGAAGTCGTTCACAGACGATCGGCCGAGTAGGCTACCCAGCGCGCGCGGCCGGGGCAAGCAATTTCCCTCTGGGGCGAAGCCGTCGCTGGGGAAGGACGGGGAATCGGATGGCGGAGCAGGGGGAGAAGGGCCGGGAGGAAGACGGGCCCTCGCGGCCGCCGGGCGGGATCGTGCGGATGGGCCTCTTCTTCTATGGGGCGATGGGGATCGCGGCGCTGCTCTGGCGGATGGCGACCCCCGGCGACTCGATCTTGTATCCCTCGGTCGAAGCGGCCGCCCAGGCCTGGTCGCTGCCGGCGGCGCTCGGCGCCGGTGTCGCAGCGGGCCTGGTGGCGATCGGGGTCTCGGAGGCCCTGACGCGCTGGACGACGCTCGGGCGCGCGCTCTCGGATCTGCTCGCCGAGAGCATCGGACCGATGGGTCGCGCCGACGCCTGGCTGCTCGCCTTGGCGAGCGGGCTCGCCGAGGAGATGTTCTTTCGCGGGGCGCTGCAGCCGAAGGTCGGGCTGCTGCTCGCGAGCATCCTGTTCGGGGCGGCGCATTTCATGCCGCGCCGGGAGCTCGTGCTCTGGAGCGGCTTTGCGGTCCTGATCGGCCTCGGGCTGGGCCTGCTCTACGAATGGACGGGAAACCTCGCCGCACCGGTCGCCGCCCACGTCCTCGTGAACGGCGTCAACCTGCCGCGCCTCGCGGGCCGCGCGAAGCGCGCGGGCTCAGTCGCAGAGGGCGATGGCGTCGATCTCGACCCGCGCGCCTAACGGCAGCGACGCGACTCCGACGGTCACCCGCGCGGGCGCGGGCTCGGCGCGGAAGAACCCGCCATAGATCGCGTTGACGCGGGGAAAGAGCGAGAGATCCGTCAGGTAGACCGTCGCCTTGACGACGCGGTCGAAGCCGCTGCCCGCCGCCTCGAGCACGGCACCGAGGTTCGCGAGGACCCAGCGCGCCTCGTCCTCGATCTCCCCGCTCACCAGCTTGCCGCTCGCCGGATCGAGCGGGATCTGGCCGGAGGCGAAGAGCCAGCCGCCGGCGCGGATGGCCTGCGAATAGGGGCCGACCGGAGCGGGCGCTCCGCTCGTTCGGACGACTTCTCTCTGCGTGGCGGGCGTGGCAGGCGTACTGGGCATGATGGCGAACCGCTCCTTGCTGCAAGGGCTCCCTGCGGAGCCGCTGCGGATCCGAGATGGACCCGAATTGAAGGAGCGGCCGGCGCGAACGCCCGCCGGATCAGGCGAGCGGCTCGGTCACCAGGCGCTCTTCGAGGACGCGGATCAGATAGCCGAAGAGGAGCAGGTTGGGCAGTCTCCCGCGCGCATCGCCGACGATGCCGGCGCCGTCGGCGAAGGCCTCGGCGTAGCGCGAGAAGAACTCGATCGTCTCGAAGGGGACGTTCTTCGCGAGCATCTCGTTGACGCGCTCGGTCGGGAGCTCGTCGAAGATCTCCGCGAACTCGGAGGCGATCTCGTCCGGGGTCATGTCGTCTCCAAGCGAAGCGTCTTCGAGCGGCAGGGTCTCCGGAATAGAGAGCGCGTCGAATCCGCTCGATCTTCCCACCGGCGTCCTGCGATGTCAACGGCGGAGAGCGCCCGAATAGCGTGCGCGGATCGGTGCGATCGCGAATCGCTCCGGCGATTCCCGCACGCTGCGGCTCGCCTGCGCGCGGCGCGCGCGACGAATGCCGAGCGCGGGCGCGGATCCCGGTCGGGAGTTGCCTATTGCGGGACGATTCCGCGCATGCGCAACACCGCGTCGACGAGGAACAGGCCGAGCGCGACCCAGACGAGCGAAAATCCGATCGCGACGTCGGGCGTGAACGGCTCGCCGTAGTAGAGCGTCGCGAGCAGGAAGGTCAGCGTCGGCGCGATGTACTGGAACATGCCGATCACGATGAGCGGAAGTCGGCGCGTCGAAGCGTGGAACAGGAGCAGCGGGAGCGCGGTGACCGGCCCGGAGAGCGAGACCGCGAGATGGGCCATCGGCGTCGCGTCGGCGAGAGCGGCTTCGCCCCGGACGAAGAGCAGGGCGAGCGCCGCGAGCGCGATCGGCGAGAGCACCATCATCTCGCGGACCAGCCCGCCGAGGGGCGGCTGCGGCCGCAGCTTGTGGACGAGGCCGTAGAGGGCAAAGGTCGCAGCGAGCACGAGCGAGATCCACGGGAGCGCGCCCGCCTGGATCGCCATCGCGGCGACGCCGCCCGCGGCGATCGCGACCGAGAGCGCCCGGAGCCGCGACAGCCGCTCGCCGAGCACGAGCATCCCGAGCAGCACGCTCATCAGCGGATTGATGAAGTAGCCGAGGCTGGTCGCGAGGACGCGCCCGGTCTGCACGGCGTAGATGAAGACGCCCCAGTTGACCGCGATCAGCGACGCGGCGGCGAGGTTCCAGGCCCAGGCGCGCGCGCCCCGCTCGGCGATCTCGTGGCGGCGCCCGCCGAGCATCAGCACGCAGACCGAGACGACGAGGGTCCAGAGCACCCGCGCGATCAACATCTCGTGGGACGGGACGACGTCGACCGCCTTCCAGTAGACCGGAACGATGCCCCACAGCGAATAGCAGGAGACGACGAGCAGGATTCCGCTCGGCGAGAGGCGACCGGATCCGGGAGGGGGCAGGCTCGCCATCGCTCAGCTGAGCGCCCCCGATGCCATGAGATCGGCGATGCGGTCCGGCGCGAAGCCGAGCTCCTCGGCGAGGATCTCGAACGAGTCGCCGCCGAGCAGCGGGGCGGCAAAGCGCGGGCCGTTGTCGTAGCCGGAGATGCGGACGGCATGGCCCGAGTACGGGATGCGGCCCATCTCGGGATGCTCGAAGAAGCGGTGGAAGCCGCGGTGGAGATATTGCGGATCGATCTGCAGGTCGCGGCTGCGCTGGACGTGGCCGGCGGGGATGCCGGCCTCGAGCAGCCGGCGCATGACCTCGCGCGGCGCGCGCGGGCGCGTCCATTCGGCGAGGCGAGCGTCGATGGCGTCCTGGGCCGCGAGCCGGCCCGGGGCGGTGTCGAGCGCGCTCGCGCGGGCCCATTCGGGATCGCCGAGGACCGCACGCAGCGCGCGCCATTGGGCGTCGCTCTCGACCGCGATCGTGCACCACTCATCCTCTCCCGCGCAGGGATAGGCGCCCTGCGGCGCCGCGTCGGGGGAGCAATTGCCGCGGCGCGCGAGCTCGAGGTCGGTCGCCTGGCGGGCGAGCAGCTCGGGGGCGAGGAAGTGGAGCGCGGCTTCGAGCTGCGCCACGTCGATGTGTTGGCCCTCGCCGGTGCGCCGGCGATGGTCGAGGGCGGCGAGCAGGGTCGCCGTCAGGAACCGCGGGGCGATCGTATCCGTATAGGCGTTCCAGGGGCCGACGGGCGCGCGGTCGGGCCAGCCCGTCAGGTCGTAGAAGCCGGCGATGCCGGCGGCGTGGTAGCCGTAGCCGGCGAGCTGCGCGAGCGGGCCGGTCTGGCCCATCAGGCAGGTGCTGACGAGGATGACGGAGGGGTTCGCGCACGCGGCGTCTTCGTAGCCGAAGCCGAGGCGGGCGGCGGCGCCCGGGGTGAAGCTCTCGAGGAGGACGTCGGCCCAGCCGACGAGGGCGTCGACGATCTCGCGGGCGCGGGCGTGCTTGAGGTCGACGGCGAGGCTGCGCTTCGAGGTGTTGAACTCGCCGTAGAACTGAGAGCGGTTCCAGCCGGGCTGGTTGTCCTTGTACGGGCCGGCCGTGCGCAGGTTGTCGGCGCGGGTCGACGACTCGATGCGGACGACGTTCGCGCCGTGGTCCGCGAGATATTTGCCCGAGATGGGGCCGACGCCGACCCAGCTGAAGTCGGCGATGCGGAGCCCTTCGAAGGGGAGCGCGCGGCGCTCGCCGGGATCCGCCTGCGCCGCGCGGGGCCGCGGCGCGCGCGCGAGCTCTTCGAGGATCTCGCGCGAATGCTCGCCGAGGCGCGGAGCGGGCCGGGGCGCCTTCGGCCTGGATTTCGAGGGGCGCGCGAAGGGGCCGGGCGCGAGTACCGTCCGGCCCGTCGGCAGGCGCAGCGGCCGGTAGTAGTCGCGGACCTTCAGCTGCTCGAACTCGAGCATGTCGTCGAGGGTCTGGACGGGCGCGATCGTGACCCCGAGCGAGAGGCCGCGCCGGAACAGCTCGGCGCGCGTCTGCGTTCGAAAGAACGCGCGCAGCTTCGCGACCAGCTCGTCGAAGGGGATCGCGAACTCGCCGCCGCGAAAGATGCGGTAGTCGTAGGATTTCCATTCTTCGCGCCCGAGCCAGGCCGCGTCGATCGCGCCGCTCTCGAGCAGCCAGGGCCGCAGCGCGTTCATGAGGCGCCCGCCGCAGAGGGCGACGACGTAGCCGTCGAGGGCCGCATGCACGAGATGGAATTTCGTCGGCCCGATGTCGAGGCTCGCGCCGTCGCGCTGGAAGTCGGCGCCCTGGGTCGGGAACGCCGTCATCGCGTTCAGCATCGTCCAGGTCATCGCCGACTGGGCCGAGACGTCGGCGAAGACCGCCTCGCCCGTCGTCCGCATGCGCGCATGCGCGATCAGCGCCGCGACCGCCGCCTCCGCGCCCGCATGCCGCCAGACCTGGGGCACCGAGATCCGGATCGGCGCCCGGTCGCCGTCGCCCTGGACCGACATCGGCCCGCCGAGGGCCGCGAGCGTGAGATCGCTCGCCGGCCAGTTCGCCGCCGGCCCGTCGACACCAAAGGGCGTCACGCGGACGTGCACCAGCAGCGGATTCGCCCCCCGCAGCCGCTCGAAGCCGAGCCCCGCTGCGTCGAGCAGCGCGGGCGGCCCCGAATCGAGCACGAAATCCGCCCCCGCGACGAGCTCGAGCATGCGCGCGCGATCCGCTTCGCGTGCGAAGTCGAGCACGAGCGAACGCTTGCCCTGGTCGTAGGCGGCGAAGGCGAGACTCCGCTCGCTCTCGGGGCCCTCGGCGAGCATCGGGCCGGCTCGCCGCGCGCCGCTCCCCTGCGGCGGCTCGATCCGGATCACGTCCGCACCGAGCTCGGCGAGCATCCGCCCCGCGAGCGGGCCGCGCTCGTCCGTCAGATCGAGAACTCGATAGGGCGCGAGGAGATTCATCGGGGCGCGTCGCTTCCGGTTCGGATCGCGGGCGGGCGCCGGGACGCCGCGCCCCGTTCGCTCACTCCGCCTTGTCGGGCGAGAAGATCCGCTGCGTGAAGCGCCAGCCCTGGGCCGTCTTCGCGAGCTCGTCCATGTAGCGCCCCGTCACGATGACCTTGTAGCCGCCCTTCGTGTCGTAGCCGATCAGGAAGGCCGAGCCCGTCGCGCGGTCGCCCGCGCCGTCGACCACGATGTTGGTCGCGTTGTGGCGCATGCCGGGCAGGGCCTTGTGGGTGCCGTCGGCGAAGGCGGCGATGGCGTCGTGGCCTTCGAGGGTCTGGAAGCCGGCGTCGAATTTGCCGCCTTCGACGAAGCAGGCGGCGAAGCCGCGGCCGTCGCCGGTATCGATCGCGGTGTTGTAGCGGGAGTAGAGCTGGAGGATGTCGAGGGTGTCCTGGGTCGAGAGGGCCATGCTGCGGGACTCCGGGGGCGATGGGGGTTTGAGCTCGCCGCGGGAATGCGGCGGCCGGGCTCGTCGGATTGCGTTCGGGTCGGCCGCCTCGCCGGTGCAGACGGGCCGGACCGGAACCGTACGGAACGGCAGGGGCAGCGCAAGCGAGGGGGCGAGCAACCGGATCGGTGCAGAATGTTCGGGCCGAACGGGCCTTGCTATAACCCGACTCGACCGGATTCGGGCGATCGAGCGAGCGAACGGGCGAACGAACGAGCTAATGAATGAAAGGCGAGCGCGGTCCCCATGGCCCAGTCGGAATCAGAGTCGGCGTCGAAGCCGGAGCGGAAATCGAATCCAGAGTCGAATCCCGTCCTGGTCGGCATCGTGATGGGCTCGCGCTCGGATTGGCCGACCCTCGAGCACGCTGCCTCGACCCTCGAGACCCTCGGCGTTCCCTTCGAGACCCGCGTCGTCTCGGCCCACCGGACCCCCGACCTGCTCTTCGAATACGCCGAGACCGCCGCGGGCCGCGGGCTGCGCGCGATCATCGCGGGGGCGGGCGGGGCGGCGCATCTGCCGGGCATGCTCGCGGCGAAGACCTGGCTGCCGGTGCTCGGCGTGCCGGTCGAGAGCAAGGCGCTCTCGGGCATGGACTCGCTGCTCTCGATCGTGCAGATGCCCGCCGGCGTGCCCGTCGCGACCTTCGCGATCGGGAAGTCCGGGGCGATCAACGCGGCGCTCTACGCGGCGGCGATGCTCGCGACGACGGACGCGAAGCTGCAGGGGCGGCTCGCGGCCTGGCGCGAGAAGCAGACCGCCGAGGTGCTCGCGCATCCGGATCCGGCGAAGGTCGATGCGGACGCCTGAATTCGGCAGAGCTGGAAGGCGCG
The DNA here is from genome assembly GCA_964519695.1 of uncultured Spirochaetaceae bacterium. Taxonomy (GTDB): domain Bacteria; phylum Myxococcota_A; class UBA9160; order UBA9160; family UBA4427; genus UBA4427. Next base: position 2,454 of record CAZFKD010000105.1, on the reverse strand, counting down.
CCGGGTCGTCGCCCGCGCGGAGCGAGCGCGGCGGCCCGTACGGGCAAGGTCGGCGAGGTCGCCGATGAAGGTCGGCATTCTCGGCGGCGGCCAGCTCGGGCTGATGCTCGCGCAGGCGGCGGCGCCGCTCGGGATCGAGACGCTCGTCGTCGATCCGGCGACGGACGCGGTCGCGGGACGCGCGACGAAGCATCTCGCGAAGGACTGGCTCGATCCGGCGGCGCAAGCGGCGCTCGCGGGCTGCGACGTCGTGACCTACGAGTTCGAGAACGTGCCGACCGAGGCGCTCGCGAAGCTCGCGGGCCGCGTCGCCATCCATCCCGCCCCCGAAGCCCTCGCGATCGCCGGTGATCGGCTCGCCGAGAAGCGCTTCCTGCGCGAATTCGGCCTCGAGCCCGCGCCCTTCGCCGAGGTCGCTTCGCGCGCCGCGCTCGGCCGCGCCGCCGCGGAGATCGGGCTGCCGATCGTGTTGAAGACGCGCCGCTTCGGCTACGACGGCAAGGGTCAGGCGGTCGTGCGCGCGGTGGACGGGTTGGACGCCGCCTGGGAAAAGCTCGGCGGCGACGCGCTGATCCTCGAGGGCTTCGTGCCCTTCGAGCGCGAGCTCTCCCTCGCCGCCGTCCGCGGGAAGGACGGCGAGATCCGCTTCTGGCCCCCGGCCGAGAACCGCCATGTCGACGGCATCCTCCACATCTCCCGCGCCCCGGCCGCGAACGTGCCGCCGCATCTGCTCGCCGAAGCGGAGCGCGGGCTGCGCGCGATCCTCGAGCGCCTCGACTACGTCGGTGTCCTCGTCGTCGAGCTCTTCGCTCTCGCCGATCGCTGGCTCGCCAACGAGATGGCCTGTCGCGTCCACAACTCCTTCCACTGGACGATCGAAGGGGCCGCCACCAGCCAGTTCGAGAACCACCTGCGCGCCGTCGCCGGCCTGCGCCTCGGCGAGACGCGCATGGCGGGCCATTCGGCGATGCTGAACTTGATCGGCGCGATGCCCGATCTCGCGCCGCTCGTCGGCGCGCCCGGCATCTCGGTCCACGACTACGGCAAGCAGCCCCGCGCCGGCCGCAAGCTCGGCCACGTCACGGTCGTCGCGGAGAGCGAGGCCGAGCGCGAGGCCCGCCTGCTCCGGGTCCTCGCCGTCGCCGGCGATCGCGAGTCAGCGGGCTGCTAGCGTCGCGTTCATGACGATCCCGCTCGAACATCATGCGGCCTTCGCGAACGGCGTCCGGCTCCATTACGTCCGCGCCGGCAAGGGCGATCCCGTCGTCCTGCTCCACGGCTTTCCGCAGACCTGGTACATGTGGCGCAAGATCATCCCCGGCCTCGCGCGACACTACACGGTGATCGCGCCGGATCTGCGCGGCTTCGGCGAATCCTCGAAGCCGATCGGCGGCTACGACAAGCGGACCGTCGCCGAGGACATCCATCAGCTCGTGCGCGGCCTCGGCTTCGAGCAGGTCTTCCTCGTCGGCCACGACCTCGGCGGCCCGACCGCCTACGCCTATGCGAGCGCGCATCCGGACGAGGTCCGTCGCCTCGTCCTGCTCGACATCGCGATCACCCTCGAGCGCGCCGAAGCCCTCGAATACTACGCGCGCCTCTTCCATCTCTCGTTCCACGCCGAGCCCGACATCGCCGTCGCCCTCGTCTCCGGCCGCGAGCGGACCTACCTCACGCACTTCTATCGCAACTGTTACAACCCCGGCGCCTTCAGCCATGCCGACATCGACGAATACGTCGCCGCGTTCTCCGCGCCCGGCGCGCTGCGCGCGAGCATGGCCCATTACGGCGCGCTCTGGACCGATCTCGAGCACAACCGCGAGAATGCGAAGCGACTGCTGGAGATGCCCGTGCTCGGCCTCGGCGGCGCGCTCAGCTTCGGCGAAGGCGTCGTGAAGTCTGCGCGGCGGATCGCGAAGGACGTGCGCGGGCGTTCGATGCCGCGCTGTGCCCATTGGATCGCCGAGGAAGAGCCCGAGGCCCTGCTCGCGGAGCTGCTCGCGTTCTTCGGCGAAGAGTACGCGGCGGGAGCGCCGGCATGTTGAAGGCGGGGCGCGGCGGACGCGCGGGTCGCGCGGGCGATGCGCTGGGCGACGCGTCGGCGTCGATCGACGCGCGCGGCGCGGATCCGCTCGAGCACGCGCGGCGCTGGAGCGCAGCGGGGCAGGGTGTCGCGCTCGCGACGGTCGTCGAGACGGTGCCGGCGGGCAGCCTGCTCGCGGTGAACGAGGCGGGGCATTTCGAGGGATCGGTTTCCGGGGGCTGCGTCGAGGGGGCGGTCATCGAGCGGGCGCAGGCGGTGATCGCAAGCGGCCGGCCCGAGACGCTCGAGTTCGGCATCGCTGACGAGACGGCCTGGGCGGTCGGGCTCGCCTGCGGCGGACGCGTCCGGATCTTCGTCGAACGGCTCGAGCTCGGCGGCGGGGCGCGTTCATGAAGAACGACGCGCTCGAG
>CAZFKD010000104.1:6223-10675 GCA_964519695.1 uncultured Spirochaetaceae bacterium | reverse complement strand
CATCGCGCCTCGCTGACCGGCTCAATGCCTCGCGGACCGGCTTTTTCGTCCACCTTCGGCCGTGGCCGGTCGTTCGTTTCTTCCGGAAAATCGGCGGCGCAGTGTAGTGGCAACGCCCGCTCGGCGGAAGCAGCCGCCCCCGCCGTGGAGGCGCCGCGCCCGCCCCGGCGCATCCGATAGACTCGCGCCCGCATGCCCCCCGACCGCTCTGCACCGCGCGCCTCGATGCGCCTCGATGCCTACCTCTCGCGGGCGGGCCTCGCCTCCCGGCGCGAGGCGCGGGAGCGGATCCGGGGCGGCCAGGTCCGGGTCGACGGCATCGTCTGCCGGGAGCCGGCAACCCGGATCGAGGGCCAGGAGGTGCGGCTCGAGAGCGGCGTCGTCGAGTCGCCGGCCGAGGTCCGGGACTATCTCGTCCACAAGCCGGTGGGCCTCTCCTGCAGCCGCGACGCGCGGGAGGCGCCGCTCGTCTTCGACCTGCTGGAGCCGGCGCTTCGCCAGAGGCCGCTCCAGATCGCGGGCCGCCTCGATCGCGCGACCTCGGGGCTGCTCGTCCTGACGACCGACGGCGATTTCGTCCATCGCCTGACGCATCCCTCGCGCAAGCTGCCGAAGCGCTATCGCGTGGGTTATGCGGGCGAGCTTGCCGAGGACGCCGCCTCGCAGTGCGTGGCCGGGATCCTGCTCGACGGTGAGGATCGGCCGACGCGCCCCGCCGTGCTGACCCTCGACGGGCCCGGGCGTGCGACGCTCGTGCTGCGGGAGGGGCGGACGCATCAGGTGCGCCGCATGTTCCGCGCCCTCGGCGCCGTCGTCGAGACGCTTCATCGCGATCGCGTCGGCGGTCTCGATCTCCCGTCCGATCTCGCGCCCGGCGCCGTCCGGCCCCTCGCGGATTTCGAGCGCGCGCTCCTCTCGAGCGAGAGCACCTTGTAGCCGCGCCGGTCGAGGACCTGCGCGACCTCGCCCTGACGAGCGAGCGCGGCCTCGTAGGGCAGCGTCCGATTCGCGACGAGCAGCGCGCGGCCGTTCCGCGAGAGCCAGCCGGCGAGGGAATCGAAGAGCGCGAGCGCGGGTGCGAGGTCGACCTCGGGACCGCGGTGGTGGAAGGGCGGATTGACGAGCGCGAGGTCGAAGCGGTCCTCGGGCGGCTTCTCCCGCGCGTCCCACCAGAGCACACGAACGCGCTCCGCGAGCCCAAGGCATGCGATGTTCGCCTGCGCACACGCGACGGCCCGCGCATCCGCGTCGACGAGCAGGACCTCGGCCGCCGGAAAGAGACGCGCCGCGACGATCCCGAGCACCCCCGTCCCGCAGCCGAGATCGACGATCCGTTTCGGCGGTTTCCGCGGCTTCGTCGGCAGGGTCGGCTGCGCCGTGCCCGCGAGCGCTTCGATCAGCAGCTCGCTGCCGGGATCGAGGCGTTTCGCGCTGAAGACACCCGGCAGCGTCTCGAGCTCGAAGCTCTCGCCGAGGATCCCGTCCGGCAGCACGACCTCGATCGGGTCCGTCGTCTCGCGCTGCGGCGCGCGGTCGCCTTCCTTCCGGAAGCGGACGACGCGTGCCCGCGCGCGATTCGCGGCGACGACGCCCGGCTGGTCCAGCTCTTCCGCGAGGCGCTTCACCGCCGAGACGACGCCCAGCGCGTTCGAGCCCGATAAGAGCAGGTCGCCGTTCGGAGCGAGCAGACGCCAGGCCTCCGCGAGATCGTCGAAGGTCGCGGCCCGGCTCTTCTGCAGATGCACGATCGCCTGGGCGACGGACGCATCCGTGAGCCCGCGCGCGTTCGCGACGACGGTCCGGCCCGCCGCTTCGTCGGCCAGGAAGAGATCCCGCCACGGCTGCACCGCCGTCCCGCCCTGCGCCTCGACCGCGAGGGAAGACTGGAACTCGACGACCCGTCCGGCCCGCAAGACCTCCGGATCGAGCACCAGCGATTCGCTGCGCCGCACCTTCTTCGGGCTCATGCAGGCCCCGGCGCCGCGAGCGTCGGCGGCGGGCGCTGGTCGACGTACGCGACCCACATCGCGTCGAGCATCGACCAGAGGATCTCGAGCTTGAGCCGCAGGACCTCGAAGACGCGGTCCTGCTGGGCGCGGGTCACGAAATGGCCGAGGGTGAAGTCGAGCCCGTGCTCGACGTCGCGGCGCGCCTCCGCGAGTCGTCGCCGGAAATACGCATAACCCTCGGCGTCGATCCAGGGATAGAGGGCCGGCCAGTTTTCGAGCCGCTTCTTGTGGATCGTCGGGGCGAAGAGCTCGGTCAGCGACGAGGCGATCGCCTCCTGCCAGGGCGCCGTGCGCGCGAACTGGACGTAGGCGTCGACGGCGAAGCGCACGCCCGGGAGCACGTGGCGCAGGTCGAGGACCTCTTCGCGCGCGAGCCCGACGGCTTCGCCGAGCCGCAGCCAGGCCTCGATGCCGCCGGCATCTTCGCCGTCGCCGGCGGCGCCGTCGTGGTCGAGGATGCGCTGGATCCACTGGCGGCGGACGGCGCGGTCGGGGCAGTTCGAGAGGATGGCGGCGTCCTTTCGCGGGATCTGGATCTGGTAGTAGAAGCGGTTCGCGACCCAGCCGCGCACGGCCGCGGGCGGGAGGCCGCCTTCGTTCATCGCGATGTGGAAGGGATGATGGATGTGGTAGAAGCGGTCCATGTCGCGCAGCGCCGCTTCGAACTCGGCGCGCGTGCGCGGGGCGAGGTCGGCGCAGGCGCCCGCATTCGGGGGCGTCGTCAAAGCGAGATCTCCATGCCGTCGAACGCGACCTCGATGCCGAGTTCGTCGAGGCGCCGCCGCTCGGGCGAGTCCTCGTCGAGGATCGGGTTCGTGTTGTTGATGTGGATCAGGATCTTGCGGCCGGGCAGGGCGGCGAGCTCTTCGACCATGCCGCCGCGGCCCGACTGGGCGAGATGGCCCATCTCGCGGCCGGTCTTCTGCGAGGCGCCGCGCGCCTGCAGCTCGTCGTCCTGCCAGAGCGTGCCGTCGAGCAGCACGCAATCGGCGGCCCGGGCCTCGGCGCGGATGCGCTCGGTGAAGGCGGCGAGGCCCGGAGCGTAGAAGCAGCGCCGGCCGCTCGCGCGGTCGACGAAGGTGACGGCGATCGTGTCGTCGGGGGCCGGGGCGTGGCGGCGCGGGGAGTAGGGCGGCGCTTCGCCCGGGATCGGGAGCGGGCGCAGCTCGAGGCCGGGCAGGCCGTCGATGGCGAAGGGCTTCTCGTTCTCGGCATCGATCGGATGCCAGTCGACGCCGCAATAGGATTCGAGAACGCGCAGGAGCGGGTAGCCGGTCGTGAGGTCGGAATGGACGCTCGGGGTGCAGTGGACCTGCAGGCGGGCGCGGTGCTCGCGCAGGGTCATGAGGCCCGTCGCGTGATCGATCTGGGCGTCGACGATGAGGACGGCGGCGATCGCCGTATCCCGCACCGATCGCGCCGGCTGCAGCGGCGGGCAGCTCGCGATCTGCGCCCGCAGATCGGGCGACGCGTTCACGAGCAGCCAGCTCCCGCCGCCATCCGAGACGGCGAGAGAAGACTGCGTCCGCGGCGTCGCGCGCATCGTTCCCTCGCGCAGCCCGCGGCAATTCGGGCAATTGCAGTTCCACTGCGGAAAGCCGCCGCCCGCTCCCGATCCCAGGACGATGATGCGCATGCTCGGTTCCGATCCGCTGCGGAGGCAGCGCGGCGGCGAATGGCCGGCCCGCGCCGCGTCCGCTCAAAAGGGCTTTACGACGACGAAGATCACGATCCCGACCATGAGCACGGTCGGGACCTCGTTGGCGATCCGGAAGTAGCGCTGGGGCTTTTCGTTGCGATCCGCGGCGAAGGCATCCCGCCAGCGCAGCATCGCGAAATGGCTGGCGAGCAGCGCTGCGACGAGGAAGAGCTTCGCCCAGAGCCAGCCGCCCGCGTGGGGCAGGTATCCCGGCGTCCCGGGCAGCGAGATCAGGGCCAACCCGAAGACGACGCTCGCGAGCATCGCCGGCCTCATGATGAATTGGGAGAGCTTTCTTTCCATGACCTTGAAGGTCTCGGACTGCGCGCTCCCGACCGGGGCTTCGCAGTGGTAGACGAAGAGCCGGGGCAGGTAGAGCAGCCCCGCCATCCAGCTGATCACCGCGATGATGTGGAGCGCCTTCGCCCAGGGATGAATCCAGGGCGCGAGGCGTGCGAGCAGGTCGAGGGCGTCCGTCATGATTCGCTTCGCGCTCAGAGACTGAACTGTTCGGCGAGGTTGCGCTCGGAGAGGCTCTGCCCGGCGTCGAACAGGATCTCCGCGGCGACCTCGCGGTTCTCCTCGATCTCGACCTCGACGACCTCCCGGACCTCGGTCGAGTCCGCGACCGCACTGACCGGCCGCTTGTCCGCCTCGAGCACTTCGATGCGCACCTTTGCCGCGCGCGGGAGCAGCGCGCCGCGCCAGCGTCGCGGGCGGAAGACACTGATCGGCGTCAGCGCG
>CAZFKD010000104.1:0-6213 GCA_964519695.1 uncultured Spirochaetaceae bacterium | reverse complement strand
GCGTCCAGCGGCAGGATCGGACCATGCGCCGAGAGGTTGTAGGCCGTGCTGCCCGCCGGCGTCGCGAGCAGCACGCCGTCGCAGATCATCTCCTCGAGGCGGACGACGCCGTCGACGTGGATCCGGAGCTTCGCCGCCTGGCGCGTCTGGCGCAGCATCGAGACCTCGTTCATCGCCTGCAGCTCGACGCGCGCGCCGCTCTCAAGATGGGCGACCATCCGCAGCGGATGCAGGCTCGCCGATTCGGCGCGCCGGATCTGGCCGATCAGGTCCTCGCTCGCGTAGGGATTCATGAGGAAGCCGACCGAGCCGCGATTCATGCCGTAGATCGGAAGGCCGGTATCGAGGAAGCGGTGGATCGTCTCGAGCATGAAGCCGTCGCCGCCGAGGGCGACGATGACGTCTGCGTCTTCCGGAGACTTGACGGGATAGAGGCTCTCGAGGGCTTCGCGCGCGGACTGCGCGGTCGCCGTGCGGGCGGCGACGATCGCGATGTGCTCGGCATCGGCGTGGGAGCGGCGACGCGAAGGCGCGGAGGATCGGCTGGGGGGCGGCTCGATCGCCTGGGCGGGGGTCGCGGGCGCGGTGGCGGAAGCCCTCGGTCCCGCCGCGGTCGCTGCCGTCGCCTTCGCGCCGCTCGCCTCGTCGCTGGTCACGTCTCGATCTTTCACGCGGGTCTCACAGCTCGGCGTCGGGGGTCGGCCTCACGAACGGCTGGCAGTCTAGCAGTGGCACCGGAATTTCCGCGACGCGAGCGCGGATCCACGATCGGAAGCATTCCTCTCCGTCCTTCGATCTTCACTTTCCGGTCCGGACGACGCGGGTATCGTACCGCCCCAAATCCCATGAGGAGGGGAAGGGGAGATGATGATGACGAGGGAGTCGAAGAAGAGGTTCGCCGGGCCCGGACTCGCGGCCGCGGCGGCGTTCGCGAGCCTGTTGGTCGCCGCCACGCCTAGCGTTGCGCACGACGAGCCGGAAGCGCCGGTGAACGAGGGCTGGATCGGGGGGATCAGCGCGTCGATCGCGGCGCAGACGGGGACGGTCAACACGTTCGCGGGGAGCATCGACGCCGTCGCGGAGCAGGCTTTCGATCAGGACTGGCTGCGGGGTCGATTCAACGGGGTGTACGGAACTTCGCGGGATCGCCGCGGGGCGGGTTCGAAGGACGTTGTCATCCAGGATGCGCAGGGATTGTTCGGCGATTGGAAGCGGACGATCCACGAGCGTTTCTTCTGGCAGAGCGGAACCGAGCTCTCGCGCGACTCGGTCCAGGATCGCGCGGCGCGCGCCAGCATCAATACGGGTCCCGGCTATCGCTTCTGGGAGGGCGCCGATGGGGCACTCGAACATTTCGATACGAACCTCGGATTCGGCTACCGCTACGAGCTCTACGAGGTCAATACGGTCGCGGGCGACAACGACAAATACGACAACGATCATTTCGCTGATGTGGGGCTCGGCTTCGAGTACAAGAACGGACTCTTCCAGGACGCAGTCCAGTTCACGCATTCGGGGACGGCCCGCATGCCGGTCAACGCCCCCGAAGCGTACGTGCTGATCACGGAGGTGATCTTCGGCATTCCGTTGACGCCGGCCTGGTCGTTCCGGGCTTCGTACTACGTCGAGTACAACGGCGTGCAGCCGGACGGAGTCAACAACCTGACGACCCGCGCGGCCGTCGGTCTCGGCTACACGTTCTGACCGCATCGCGGCGCGAAACGCCACATCGAGACGAACGGCCGCCGTCCGAACCCATCGGGCGGCGGCCTGCTTCGTTCCGGCCCCTCAACCGTCGCCCGCCCCCGACCCCCGCTGCTAGAGTGCCGACCGCGCGGGCCGACGCTCGCCTCTCCAAGGGACGGCTGCTTCGATGTACACGATCGCGATTTCGGCTCTGATCGGCCTGCTGGCCGGCGGCATCTGGACGACCCTCGACCTCTGGAAGGGCTGGCAGATGGGGATCGTGCTCTTCCTGTTCGTGGGGCTCGCGAGCTTCGTGTTGATCTCGCGGGCGGTCGCGCGCCGGATCGAGCCGCGCTTCCTGGCGATCCAGAAGCAGATCCAGGCGAACCAGATTCCGCTCGCGATGAATCAGCTCGAGGGCCTGATGCCGCTCGGTCGCTGGCAGATCCTGCTCGAGGGGCAGCTGCATGCCCAGCTCGGCATGCTGGCCTACGCGACGAACGACGACGAGCGTGCGGAGAAGCATTTCGCGCAGGCGGGCTACCGCGCGACCGAGGCGCAGCTCGCCTACGCTGCGCTGCTCTTCCGCACGAAACGCTGGCCCAAGGCCCGGGAGATCCTCGACTTCGCGATCCGCGCGAACAAGAAGCAGATTCTTCCTTATCACGTCTATGCCTGGATGCTGCTCAAGGAGGGCGATCGCAACGCGGCGATCGAGAAGCTGCTCGTCTGCCAGAAGATCGAGCCCGGCAACGAGTCGACGAAGGAAAACCTCGCGCGGCTCCAGAACGGCAAGGATCTCGCCATGAAGCGCTTCGGCGTCATCTGGTACGGCCTGCAGCTCGAGCGGCCGCCGAAGCAGCCGGGGACCGTGCAGGCGATGCCCTTCCGGAAGGGCTTCCGGCAGAAGCCTCAGCGCCGCAGCTGATCCGCCGAGCGGTCCTCCGAATCGGAGATCAGAGCTCGTTTTCGAGCGACTGCGCGAGGGTCTGGCGCGAGCGGATCAGACGCGCCGCGCCGCCTCGTTCGATCAGGACCTCGGCGGCCTTGGGGAAGGCGTTGTAGTTGCTCGCCGCCATGCCGGAGGCGTAGGCGCCGGCGCCCTCGATCACGAGCGTGTCCCCGATCTCCGCCCGGGCGAGCCGCCGCGGGAGCAGGCCTTCGGGATCGCCCGGGCCCGGGGTCAGGATGTCGCCCGATTCACAGCAGTGGCCGACGACGAGGTAGTCGGCGGTCTCGTCCGAGGCGCTCCGGCCATGGGGCACGACGTGGATCGGATGCTGGGCGCCGTAGAGGGAAGGGCGCAGCAGCTCGGTCATGCCACTGTCGATCTTCAGGAAGCGGTGGCCCGCCTCGCCCGTATCGACGACGTCGATGATCTCGCAGACGATCGCGCCGGCGAGGGCGACGAGGAAGGTCCCGGGCTCGATCTCGAGCTGGAAATCTTCGCCGCGGCCGCACTCCGCGAGGAACTGGCGGATCTGCGGCGCGAGCGCCTCGCCGATGGCGGCGAGGTCCGCCGCCTTCTCGCCGGGCATGCGCGCGACCTTGAAGCCGCCGCCGAGGGAGAGGCGGTCGAGATCGGGGAGCTGCCGGGCGATGGCGAGGGTCAGGGCGGCGCAGCGCTGCCAGACCTCGGGATCGCCGCCCGAGCCGATATGCGTATGGACGCCGGTGATGCGCAGATCGAACTCCCGGGCGAGGGCCTCGATCTCGGGGAGCTTTTCATGCCAGATGCCGAAGGAGGAGCTCTGGCCGCCGACGTTCGTGCGGTTGTTGTGGCCCGAGCCGAGGCCTGGGTTGATGCGGACCGAGACCTCGCCGCCCGGGAAGAGCTCGCCGAAGCGGCGCAGCTGATGGAGGGAGCAGGCGTTGAAGAGCACGCCGCGCTGGACGAGGCCCTTGAGATCCTTCGGCAGCTCCTGGGCCGTGATCTGGATCTTCTCCGGCGCGATCCCGGCGCGCAGCGCGCGCTCGGCCTCGAAACCACTCGAGGCGTCGATATGCAGCCCCTTCGCGTCGAAGATCCGGAGCACCGCCGCCGTCGGCAGCGCCTTCATGGCGAAGCGGCCGACCAGCCGGCAGGGCGCGGGGAACGCGAGCACCTGATCGGCCGCGGCCTCGAGCGTCTTCTGGTCGTAGACGTAGACGGGGGTCCCGAATCGCTCGCGGATCGATTCGATCTGGGGCTCGGTCAAGAAGCGCATGGCGAGAGGCTCCTGCGGAGGATTCGGTTCGGCCGTTCGGGCGCGGGAATCGGCGCAGAATAGCAGCGCGAATCGGGTCCGGCGGCGGGGGGCGCGATCCGCGCGTCCGGGCCGTCCGGCGCCGGTGCGGCGGGGCCGGACGGCGGCCGTCGATGCGCGACCGGCGCCGAGCCTTGGACGACGACGCGAGCCATGCGAGACTCCGCCGCGATCCGACCCGATCCGATTCGCGCCCGCCGCTGCCCCCGGCGATGGGACCGGGATCGAGTCGACCCCCGCGCCCTGCGCGCCAGCGAACGAGGAATGCCGTGTCCGGAGAGGAAAGGGGAGCCGCCAGCGGAGAGGCCCGGGGAGTGGCCAGAACAGAGCCCCGCAGCGAGGGCCAGGACTTCATTCGCGCGATCATCGCCGACGATCTGGCGACGGGGAAGCACGCCGGGGTCGTCACGCGCTTTCCCCCCGAGCCGAACGGCTATCTCCACGTCGGTCACGCCAAGGCCATCTGCCTCGACTTCGGCCTCGCTCGCGAGCTCCCGAACAGCCGCTGTCATCTGCGCTTCGACGACACGAACCCCGCGACCGAAGAGACGGAATACGTCGACGGCATCATGGCCGACGTCCGCTGGCTCGGCTTCGACTGGGGCGAGCATCTCTACTACGCCTCCGACTACTTCGAATCGCTCTACGGCTTCGCGGTCGAGCTGATCCAGAAGGGCAAGGCCTTCGTCGACGACCAGAGCGCCGACGAGATCCGCGCGAACCAGGGCTCGCTGACGGAGCCCGGCCGCGAGAGCCCGTTCCGCAGCCGCAGCGTCGCCGAGAATCTCGACCTCTTCGCCCGCATGCGGGCGGGCGAGTTCGCCGAGGGCAGCCGCGTTCTGCGCGCGAAGATCGACATGGCCGCTGCCGTCGTCGCCCTGCGCGACCCGATCCTCTACCGCATCCAGAAGAAGCGCCATCACCGCACGGGCGATGCCTGGTGCATCTACCCGATGTACGACTTCGCCCATCCGCTCTCCGACGCCCTCGAGCACGTGACGCATTCGCTCTGCACCCTCGAGTTCCTCGACCACCGCCCGCTCTACGACTGGGTGCTCGACAACGTCTCGGCGCCGAGCCGCCCGCGCCAGATCGAGTTCGCGCGCCTCAACGTCTCCCACATGGTGACGAGCAAGCGCTTCCTGAAGCGCCTCGTCGACGAGGGCCACGTCGGGGGCTGGGACGATCCGCGCATGCCGACGATCGCCGCCATGCGCCGGCGCGGCTATCCGGCGCGCGCGATCCGCGAGTTCTGCGACGCGATCGGCATCGCGAAGCGCGACAACCTGATCGAGCTCGCGAACCTCGAGTTCCACGTCCGGCAGGTGCTGAACCAGGAGGCGCAGCGCCGGATGGCCGTCCTCGACCCGATCAAGCTCGTGATCGAGAACTATCCGGAAGAGCAGGAAGAGATCCTGGAGGCGATCAACAATCCCGAGGACGCGGCGGCCGGAACCCGTCCGGTTCCCTTCTCGCGCGAGATCTGGATCGAGCGCGAGGACTTCCTCGAGGACCCGCCGAAGAAGTTCTTCCGGCTCGCGCCCGGCCGCGAGGTCCGCCTGCGTTATGCGTATTTCGTGACCTGCCGCGCCGTCGTCAAGAACGCGGCCGGCGAGATCAGCGAGCTGCGCTGCACCTACGATCCCGCGACCCGCGGCGGCGATGCCCCCGACGGCCGCAAGGTCAAGGGCACGCTCCATTGGGTCTCCTCCCTCCATGCCGTCCCCGCCGAGGTCCGCCTCTACGGCACGCTCTTCGAGGACGAGCAGCCCGATCCGCACGCGCCGGCCGGCCTCGCCGCAGGCCTCGATCCCGCTTCGCTCGCGATCGTCCCGCGCGCGTACCTCGAGCCCGCGCTCGGGTCCGCCGCGCCGGGCGAGCGCTTCCAGTTCGAGCGGCTCGGTTATTTCTGCGCCGATCCCGACGGCCGGCCCGGCAAGCCCGTCTTCAACCGGACAGCGACCCTGCGCGATACCTGGGCCAAGGTCGCGAAGCAGTCCGGCGCCGCCGGCGACTAGCAAAGCCGCCGCCGCCACGCGGCGATCCGGGCGGAGGAACCCGATGAAGACCCTCGGCATGACGATCCCGCTGACGGGCATCCCGCTCTCGGCGCATCGCGACTGGCTGCGCGAGATGGTCGATCTCGGATACACCGATTTCTGGTCGGTGGAGGCCGGCGGAACGGACGCCTTCACACCGCTGGCGCTCGCCGCGGCCTGGATCCCGGAGGCCCGGCTCGGCACGGCGATCGTGCCCGCCTACACCCGTGGCCCAGCGACCC
>CAZFKD010000103.1:8167-10761 GCA_964519695.1 uncultured Spirochaetaceae bacterium | reverse complement strand
GGCTTCGGCCTCGACCGCTCGCCGGCCTTCGACGCGGAGCTGCGGGCGGAGCTCCTGCGCCGCAGCGGCCGCGAACACGGCGACCACGCCTACGACCTCGAGGCCCTCGGTCTCGACCGCTCCGATCTCGAGCGCCGCTTCGCCGCCTATCGGGCCCGCTTCGGTCTCGCGGAAGGGGAGTGAGCCGGAGCCGGCGCTGCTGCGATCCGCGACGCATCTCGGCGTCGGAATCTGCGCTGCAGTCCGCGTCCGCAGCCGCCGGCCGTCGACGTCGATCCGTGACCCGATCGTCACCCGATCGTCGCGCGGGAATCGCGGCGTCTGCGCTTCTCGCGCCGCGAAAGACCCGACGTTAAGCTCCCGCTCGCCGGCCAGGGCGCGTCGATCATCCAGACCCGCGGACCGCCGGATCCGGGAGCAGTTCGTGGGTCTCTTCGAGCGCTATCTGTCGATCTGGGTCGCGCTCGCCATCGGCCTCGGCGTGGCGCTCGGGCTCGCGCTGCCCGGGCTGTTCGCGGCCGTCGCCGAGCTCGAATGGGCGCGGGTCAACCTCGTCGTCGCGGCGCTGATCTGGCTCATGGTCTACCCGATGATGCTCAAGGTCGAGCCGTCCTGTCTGCGGGACATCGGCCGCCGCCCGCGCGGGCTCGCGCTGACGCTCGTCGTGAACTGGCTCGTGAAGCCCTTCACGATGGCGGCCCTCGGGCTCTTCTTCTTCGACGTCGTCTTCGCGGGACTCGTCCCGGAGGCCGACGCCGAACAGTACGTCGCGGGCATGATCCTGCTCGGTGTCGCGCCCTGTACCGCGATGGTCTTCGTCTGGAGCCAGTTGACCGAGGGCGATCCCAACTACACCCTCGTCCAGGTCTCCGTCAACGATCTGATCATGGTCTTCGCCTTCGCCCCGATCGCGGGACTGCTGCTCGGGATCACCGAGATCGTGGTGCCCTGGGAGACGCTCTTCGCCTCGGTGGTGATCTTCGTCGTCATTCCGCTCGCCGCCGGCATCGCGACGCAGCGCGCGCTCTCGGCGGAGGGGCTCGCCCGCCTCGGCGGCGTCCTCAAGCCGGCCTCGATCGTCGGATTGCTGCTGACGGTCGTCCTGCTCTTCGGATTCCAGGCCGAGACGATCGTCGCGAGTCCGGGGCGGGTCGTGCTGATCGCGATCCCGCTCTTGATTCAGAGCTACGGGATCTTCGCGATCGCCTACGGTCTCGCTCGCGCCCTGCGGTTGCCTTACGACGTCGCTGCGCCGGCGGCCATGATCGGGACCTCGAACTTCTTCGAGCTGGCGGTCGCCGTCGCGATCAGCCTCTTCGGGCTCGGTTCGGGGGCGGCGCTCGCGACGGTCGTCGGAGTCCTGATCGAGGTCCCCGTGATGCTCTCGCTCGTCGCCTTCGCGAATCGGACGCGTCACTGGTTTCCGGCCCGCCTCGAGCGGGCCTGAGAGGACGGGCTTCGCATGCGCTTCGAGAGCGTGCTCTTTCTCTGCGTCGCGAATTCGGCGCGCTCGCAGATGGCGGAAGGGCTCGCGCGCGCGCAGTTCGGGACGAGCGTGCTCGTGCAGTCCGCGGGGTCGAGCCCCTCCCGGGTCAATCCGCTGGCGGCCGAGGTCATGCGGGAGATCGGGATCCCGCTCTCGGGCCAATGGTCGAAATCCGTCGAGACGATCGATCCGGAGAGCGTCGATCTCGTCGTCACGCTCTGCGCCGAGGAGGTCTGTCCGCTCTTCCTGTCCCGGGCGGCGCGGCTCCACTGGCCGATTGCCGACCCCGACCGGGCCCGCGAAGACCTCCGGGACGAGGAGCGCCTGCAGCATTTCCGCGACGCCCGGGACGCGATCCGCGCGCACATCGCCGCGCTGGCCGCCGAGCGCGCAGGCGCCTGATCGCCACGGGCAGGCCACGGTCGGGGTTTCGCGCCGTCCGCTGATGGGAGACCATCGGCGCTCGCGAGCGCGGAGGGCCTTCACGCATGCCGGATCGGGAGCTGCGAACGAGCGGGAGCGAGGCGGGCGCGACGCACGCGTCGACGTCGACGGCGTCCGGGCAGGGGCCGCGCGAGCTGCTTTCCTTCTGCCGGCTCTGCATGGGCCATTGCGGCGTCGTGGCGACCGTCGACGAACGGGGGCGGCTGCTTCGCATTCGCGGCGATCAGGACGATCCGCAGACCCTCGGGTATGCCTGCTTCAAGGGCCTGACCGCGCCCGAAGCGCACGCGAGCCCCGAGCGGATCCTCGCCCCGATGAAGCGCATGCCGGACGGCCGCTTCGAGCCGATCTCCGCCGCGCAGGCCCTCGACGAGATCGCGGCGAAGCTGCGGCAGATCCTCGCCGAGCACGGGCCCGAGGCGATTGCCGGCTACAAGGGCGGCGGGGCGTTCTTCACCTCGAGCTCGCTCAAGATGCTGAACGCGTTCCTCGCCGCGATCGGCTCGCCGAAGGCCTTCTCCTCGGTCACGATCGATCAATCCGCGAAGGCCGTCGCCGTCGGTCGCATCGGCATCTGGCCGCCGGGCCGGACGCCCTTCCACCGCGGCGACGTCTTCCTCGCGCGCCTCGAACAACACGATGCTCGGCTCCGACGAGAAGCTCT
>CAZFKD010000103.1:0-8157 GCA_964519695.1 uncultured Spirochaetaceae bacterium | reverse complement strand
GATCGTCGGCGGTAATCCCCTCGTCTCGGTCTCGACCAACGGCTTCGATACGCGCAATCCGCACAAGCGCCTCAAGCAGGCGAACGCGCGCGGCATGAAGCTGATCGTGATCGATCCGCGCGAGAGCGAAACAGCCAGGCAGGCTGATCTGCATCTGCAGCCGCTCCCCGGCGAGGACGCTGCGATTCTCGCCTGCCTGCTGCAGATCATCCTCGAGCGCGGCTGGCACGATCGCGCGTTCTGCGCGCGCTACGCCGACGACGTCGATGCGCTCCGCCGCGCCGTCGCCGAATTCACGCCGGCGCGTGTCGCGCAGCGGGCCGGGGTCCGCCCGGAAGAGCTCGTCGCCGTCGCCGAGCTCTTCGCGAAGCAGTCGCGCACGGGCGCCGCGACGAGCGCGACCGGGCCCGACATGTCGCCCCACGGCAATCTCTCCGAACACCTCGTCGAATGCCTCAACGTCGTCTGCGGCCGCCTGCTGCGCGAAGGCGATCCGATCGACCATCCCGGCGCGATCGCCGCGCGCTACCCGCGGCGCGCCGAGGTGCTGCCGGCGCCGCGCTGGTGGGAGACGGGCTACAAGAGCCGGATCGGCGGCTTTGGACAGGTCGACGGCGAGCTGCCGACGGGGATCCTCGCCGACGAGATCCTGACGCCAGGGCCGGGCCGCGTCCGCGCGCTGCTGGTCCACGGTGGCAACCCCGCCTCCGCGATCCCCGATACGGGCAAGGTCCTGCGCGCCCTCGAATCCCTCGATCTACTCGTCGCGATCGAGCCCTTTCCGAGCATGACGGCGACGCGCGCGCATTACATCCTGCCACCGACGCTGCAATACGAACGCGCCGACCTGCCGCTCTTCATCTACGAGAACCTGCTGAGCCCCGTGCCGTTCACCCGCTATACCCCGCCGATCGCCGAGCCGCCGCGCGGCGCCCGCGTCTGCGACGATCACCGTTATTTCTGGGAGCTCGCGCAGCGCCTCGGCGTCACGCTCGAGCATTTCGGCGTCCCGCTCGACGGCGAGACGCCGCCGACGACGGACGAGCTGCTCGCGATCGCGGCGCGGCATGCGCCGATCGCCTTCGACGCGCTCCGGGCGGCGCCCCGCGGCGTCGTGCTCGACGCGGAGCCGACCTTCGTCGAGCCCGGCGACCCGGCGAGCCCCCACCGCTTCGCGCTCGTCCCCGACGACGTGGCGGCGGAGATCGCGGCCGTGGCGGCGGAGACGGCGGGCGCGGGCCCCGCCGGCAGTGCCGCGCGCGCGTTCGCCTATCGTCTGGCCGTGCGGCGATTGCGCGATGGCCTCAATTCGGCCGGCCTCGGGCTGCCCTCGATCAAGGCGCGGCTGCCCTACAACCCCGTCTACATGCATCCCGACGACATGCAGGCCGAAGCGATCCGCGAGGGCGAGCGGGTTCGGGTCGAATCGGCCCACGGCGCCATCGAGCTCGTCGCCGAGGGCGATCCGACGATCCGGCGCGGCGTCGTGTCGATCGTCCACGGATTCGGGCGTGAGGTCGAGGCGGGCGGGAAGTACGAAGATGGGGGCGTCAGCGTCAACCGGCTGCTCAGCCTTGATCCCTCGTCGCGGGAGACGATCAACGCGATGCCCTGGATGAGCGGCATCCCTGTCGACGTTCGGCGCATCGACGACGATTGATCGAAGCCGACCGCTCGAGGCACGCAGCGGCAGCAGCCGACACAGTCGATCCCGCGCAAGGTTGTTAATTCGCGCGCCGCGGTCGCCGCCGCGACGTGGGCGCGTGCATTGCGAGGATGCCCGCGACGACGACCCCGGCGATCGCCTGCACATCACGCCGCGAGGCGCGTCGCCGCGTCGCGAGCTCCGAGAGCAGCAGCGGCCCCGCGACCAGCTCGACGAGGGGGACCGCGCGCGCGGACGCCGCGAGCTCGCCGCGCTCGATCGCCCGGTCGATCGGCGAGCGCCACTCCTTCTGGCGCGGCTTCCAGAAGGTCTCGACCCAGGCGAAGAGGGCGGGCGGCGGCTCGCCGACGCCGATCACCGCGCGCAGGATCGCCGCCGCATGGGGCTCGCGGATCAGCCGCAGGCGCGAGGCGACGAAGGCCTCGACGTCGCTGGCAAAATGGCCCGTATCGATGTCGGGCAGGGCGAGCGCTTCGAGCTCGGCGAGCGTCTCGTCGAGGAGCGCTGCGGCCGATGCCCAGCCGCGGTAGACGGTCGTCTTGTTCACGCCCGCGCGGCGCGCGACGGCGGGGAGCGTGACGGCGCCGAAGCCCTCTTGGCAGAGCAGGTCGAGGGTCGCCCGGCGGACGGCCTCGCGAACCTCGGCGTTGCGCCCGCCCGGCCGGCGCCGACGGGCGCGCTGCTCGCCGCCGGGGGCGCTTCGGGTCGCTTTCGCCGGGCTCGCCACAAAAGCAACTCTAGGTTGCTTTTAAGCGAGCGTCCATCCATACTGCTCGGCGGGCAGGGCGCGCGCGCGCCGCGCCGCGTGCCCGCAGCAAATCCATCGAAGCGTCCGACGCACATCGAGGAGCAAGGAGGCCCCCCATGACGAGCCAGCCCCGCAATCCCATCGCCACCGACGAGCAGCATGCCCTCGAGCGCCATGCCCTCGAGATCTTCGCCCATCCCCGCATCGTCCAGACGCTGAAGGAGATCCGCGAATACTGGCTCGCTTCGGTGCCGCGCAGCCCGGACATGCTCTCCTGCTTCGACCGGGCCTTCGAAGAGGTGATGTTCGCGGCGATCGTCTGGTCGCTGAACCAGGATCCGCTCTATCCCAAGGTCATCACGATCACGCGCCTGCCCCACGCGCTCGGCGGTCAGCGCATTCCCGGCACGCGCTGGGGCATCGACAATCCGGATTCGGTCTATCGCGTGATCCCGATCAGCGGCGCAGAGCGCTACGTGATCCGGGGCTCGGTGCCGGAGAATCGGGTGACCGAGAACTACTTCACGCTCTGGGATCCGAAGATGGGAACCGTCGACGTCCTCGACGGCAAGACGCTCGTCCTGAATCCCGATCGCAGCTTCGAGATCTTCGTCGACAGCGATCCGAAGGGCGATCGCAAGAACCACGTCCGCTCGGCGCCCCAGGCTCACGAGTTCTACATCCGCGACGTCGTGATGGACTGGAAGAAGGAGATGATCAACGCCTTCTCGATCGAGCGGCTCGGGGGCAAGCCCTCGCGGCCGCCGAAGAGCCTCGCCGAGGAGCTCGATCTCGCGGTCGAGTACATGTGGAAATGGGCGAAGGAGACGGATCGCTGGGAGGCGCAGACGGCGGGCAAGCCCGACAACAGCTTCGCCTTCACCATCGATCGCGACAGCGACGGCGCGCTCCGCAACCAGATCTACATCATGGGCCGCTTCAAGCTGCCGTCCCTCGACCACGCGCTGATCATCGACGTCGACCTCGGCGGCGCCGACTATTTCATCGCGCCGATCACCAACGTCTGGGGCACGACCAACGACATCTACACCCGGAACGGCAGCATGAACAAGGCCCAGTCGGTCCAGAATGCCGACGGCACGCTGACGTTCGTGCTCTCGCCGAAGGATCCCGGGGTGTGGAACTGGATCGATCCCTGCGACATGAAGGAAGGTACGCTCACGCTCCGCTGGGCCGAATTCGAGGGCGGCAAGCCCGGGCCGAGCCTCTCGGCGCAGGGCAAGGTCGTCCCGCTCGCCGAGCTGGGCAGCCATCTGCCGGCGGGGACGCGGTTCGTGACCGCGGCGGAGCGCAAGGCGCAGCTGGCGGAGCGCGCGGCGAGCTACGCCTGGCGATTGACCGAGAACTGAGCGGAGCGGGGCAGGGGAGCGTCATGGCCGAAGTGGACAAGGTCTGGTTGATCACGGGCTGCTCGACCGGCATGGGGCGCGAGTTCGCGATCGAGGCGCTGCGCGCGGGCGACCGCGTCGTCGCGACCGCGCGGGATCCGAAGACCCTCGCAGCGATCGTCGCCGCGCATCCGGAGCGGGCGCGGGCGCTCGCGCTCGACGTGACGAACGCAGAGCAGGTCGACGCCGTCGTCGCGGCGACGATCGCCGAGTTCGGCCGGATCGACGTGCTCGTCAACAACGCCGCCTACGGCTATCTCGCCGCCATCGAAGAGGGCGACGAGGCGGACGTCCGGGCGATGTTCGAGACGAATTTCTGGGGCCTCCTGCGGATGACCCGCGCGGTGCTGCCCCATATGCGGGCGCAGGGCAGCGGGCACATCGTCCAGAACTCCTCCCAGGCTGGCCTGATGTCGAAGCCCGGGACCGGCTACTACAGCACGACGAAGTGGGCGGTCGAGGCCCTGACCGAGGCGCTCGTCGAAGAGGTCGCGCCCTTTGGCATCCGGGTGACGGCGCTCGAGCCGGGCCCGTACCGGACCGACTGGGCCGGCCGCTCGATGAAGCGTGCGAAGAAGCAGATCGCCGCCTACGACGCGGTCCACGCCCGGGCCCAGATGATCGCGGACATGGACGGAAAGCAGCCGGGTGATCCACGCGGCGCGGCGCAGGCCCTGGTCGAGCTGGTCCGGGCGAAGAATCCGCCGCGCCAGCTGCTGATGGGCAAGCTCGTGCTCGACACCTATCGTTCGAAGCTCGACGCCATTCGGGCATCGCTCGACGAATGGGAAGACCTGACGGTGCGCGCGGATTTCTATTCCGAGTAGGCGGCGCCCGATGGCTTCGCGCCGGGCTCGAGGCGGCACGGGCCCGCCGCGCGATGGGTTCGGCATTCGATCGGTTCGCGATCGGATCCAGGGGATCGGACGGGAGGGGACGATGAGCCAGCGCAAAGGCACCGCGAAGTCGAAGGGCCGCCGGACGACCGCGAAGAAGGCCGGCAAGAAGGCCGGGAAGACGACTGCGAAGAAGGCCACGAAGAAGGCGGCGAAGAAGGCCGCCCGCAAGCCGGCCGCGCGGGGCAAGGCGAAGGCGAGCGCGAAGAAGGCCGCCCGGGCCGGGAGCGCGAAGGCCACTGCCCGCCGGCGCGCCGCGGGGCCGCCGCCGGTGGCGAAGACGCCGCCCCACGACGCGACCCAGCTGCGCTCGATCGTTTCGCGCTATGTCGCCGCCTACAATGCCCGCGACGTCCCCGCGATCCTCGCGCTCTACCATCCGAAGGCGACGATGGCGGATCCGATCGGGCTCCCGCCGGCAGTCGGTCATGCCGAGATCGCGACGCTCTATCAGATGGGCTTCGACATGGACGTCACCATCGCGAACGACGGCGCCGTGCGCTGCGCGGGCAGCTCGGTGGCGTTCCCGCTCGTCGCGCGCTCGCCGAGCTCGCGGCTCGACGTCATCGACGTCTTCGATTTCGGCCAGGACGGCCGGATCGTCCAGATGCGCGCCTACTGGGGGCCGGCCAATCTCCAGGGCGATCTCGCCGTGAGGCAGTAGGTGGCGATGAGCGAGCCGGCGATCGATCTCGACTACGACGCGGTCCTGCGCGATGCGCGCGAGCGGGCCGGGGTCGGCGCGTTCTCGAACGAGTTCTATCTGCCCGTGGTCCGGCGGCTGCTCGAGGCCTTCGACCGCGAGGCGGATCTGAACGCGGCGGGCCGTGGGATGCAGCGCGAGCGGATCGTCGGGCAGCTCGCGACGAACCTGCGCTTCGAGTCGTATTGGCGCGAATACCCGGAGATCGCGGAGGAGAAGATCGAAGCGCCGATCGTGATCGTCGGCTTCGGGCGCACGGGCTCGACCCTGCTCCAGCGCCTGCTCGCCGCGGATCCGCGCGCGCACGCGCCGCTCTGGTGGGAAGGGCGCTTCCCGGTGCCCTTCGCCGGGGAGGCGATCGAGAATCCCGAGCAGCGGATCGCCACGGCGAAGGCCGAGGTCGAGATGATGTATGCGACCGTGCCGGGGCTCGAGTCGATCCATCCCCTCGACGCGATGCAGGCCGACGAGGAGATCCTGCTGCTCGAGCAGTCCTTCTACAGCGATACGCCCGAGTCCTTCGCGAAGGTCCTCGAGTTCGGGCTCTGGCGCGAGGCGCTCGACCAGACGCCCGGCTACGCCTACATGAAGCGGATGCTGCAGTTCCTGCAGTGGCAGAAGCGACGGCGCGGCATCGTCGCCGAGCGCTGGATCCTGAAATCGCCGCAGCACATCCACAACTGCGATGTCGTGCTCTCGGTCTTTCCCGGCGCGAAGATCGTGCAGACCCATCGTGATCCGGTCGAGACGATCCCGTCCTGGGCGAGCCTCTGTTATTCGCTCTGGCAGCAGAACAGCGACTCGGCGGATCCGCTCGTCTGTGGCAAGCACTGGGACGAGAAGATGGCGCGGGGCATCGAGCGCTGCATGCGCGTGCGCGATGCGGGCAACGCCGATCGCTTCTTCGACGTCGGCATCGGGGATACCGCCCGCGATCCCCTCGGCGTCGCCGCCCGGATCTGCGAGTTCGTCGGCTGGGCGCATATGCCGGCCGCGCGCGCCGCCCAGAGCCGCTGGCTCGAGGCGAACCGCCGGGATCTGCGCCCGCCCCACGAATACGAGCCGGCGATGTTCGGCTATACCGAAGCCGGCCTGAAGGCCCGCTATCGTGAGTACCGTGAGCGCTTCGTGCGCAGCGCCTAGACCCGGGTCGAGAGCTCGGCGGCGGGCGACGATCTGCGAGGCGTGTCCGGAAGGAGCGAGCCCATGTCCCACATCACCCGATACAGCCTGATGCCGATCCCGCCGATCGAGGCGCATACCCAGTGGTTCGACGCCGGCGGTCTTCGCATCGGCGTCGAATTCCGTCTGCTGACCGATGCGATCGCCGCGGCAGCGCAGCTCGAGGCGGCGAATGGCGACGTCCCGGGGACCGCGGCCGGTTCGGTCGACGATCGCGGGGTCTCCCTTCACGTCGTGGCCCGGCAGGACGGTGAGGCCCGCGAGTTTCTGCGCTTCGACTGCTTCCAGGAAGATCCCCACTATCACTACGTCTCCTGGCGCGACAAGAGCAACGAGATGATCCATCTCGATCCGATCGCCGACGGCGATCCGCTCGCCTGGGCCCTCGACCGCTTGCGTTCCCGCCTGCTGCCGATGCTCGCGCGCGCGGGCGCGGACGACGTCGCGCGGCAGGTCGATCTGCAGGCGCTCGATGCCGTCCTGCCGCGCATCGCCGAGACGGCCTTCCGCCTGCGCTTCGCGGAGCACGACGAAGGCCAGCTTCACGCCGCGGCGCTGCGGCAGGCCGGGGGCGCGCGATGAAGCGCATCGGCCTCGGCGATACGCGCGCGGCGAAGCGGCGGGCTGCGCTCGGACATCCGGTGATCGATGCCGACGGGCATCTGATCGAGACGCCGCCCGTCTTCATGCCCTTCTTCGAGGATTTCGTCCGGGATCTCGCGGGCGGCGACATGGTGAAGCGCTTCCGCGCCGTCGGCGGGATGGACTTCGACGACATGGTCTTGCGGCCCTGGAGCGCGCTCTCCTGGGAGGAGCGGCGGCGCGTCTGGGCGACGCGGCCTTCGTGGTGGTCGCTGCCGGCGGCGAACAGCCTCGATCGCGCGACGAGCCACATCCCCAGGCTGATGTACGAGCGGCTCGACGATTTCGGGATCGACTTCGCCGTCCTCTACGGCAGCCGCACGCTGACGACGACGGCGATCCGCGACGCGGAGGTCCGGCAGGTCGCCTGCCGCGCGCTCAACGCATTCAATGCGCAGGTCTACGCGCCCTACGCCGATCGCATGACGCCCGCGGCGCAGATCCCGATGCATACGCCCGAGGAGGCGATCGCCGAGCTCGAGCATGCCGTCGGCGAGCTCGGCCTCAAGGCGATCATGATCAACGGCCTCGTCCATCGCCCGGTTGGCGGATCGG
The DNA here is from genome assembly GCA_964519695.1 of uncultured Spirochaetaceae bacterium. Lineage (GTDB taxonomy): Bacteria > Myxococcota_A > UBA9160 > UBA9160 > UBA4427 > UBA4427. The sequence continues at coordinate 356 of CAZFKD010000103.1, read as the reverse complement.
CGGCGAGTGCCGGCGGCGCGCCGGCCGATCCGCGCATCCCGAACTGGGGCTCGGGCAGCGGCGAGCGGATCGACGCCCTCGGGCTCGATGCCGAGTACGACTACGATCCCTTCTGGCGCCGCTGCGTCGAGCTGGGCGTCGCGCCCGCCTCGCATACGCCGGGCATGGGCTGGGGCAGCCGCCGCTCGGTCTCGAACTACATGGCGAACCACATCGGCTCGTTCGCCGCGAGCGCCGAGGCGTTCTGCCGCTCGCTCTTCATGGGCGGCGCGATCGTGCAGTGAACGCCGAGAAAACCGGGCACCTCCACCAAGCCGCGGTGCACCTCCGGCGAGGTGCGTTCGGTGCGTGTGGTG
>CAZFKD010000102.1:5427-10771 GCA_964519695.1 uncultured Spirochaetaceae bacterium | reverse complement strand
GCGCGGGGGAGCCGCAGATCAATCGGTATCGGCCCGAGCAGATGCAGGCGGCCCTGCTCGAGGCGGGATTCGCGCGCGCCGAGCTCCCGAGCCGCGCCGAGATCGAGGCGCGTTATTTTCGGCCGCTCGGATCGAAGATCGCGATGGCCGAGCGCTTCGGCGTGGGGGTGGCGTGGTGTTGAAGCGGTCGACCGTGCGATCGACGAAGCGCCCTCCGTCGAACCCACGTCACTCGACGGCGCGGTCGTCGACGTAGCCGAGCGCTTCGAGTCGGGCGCGGAGCTCGGGCGCGAAGCCGTCGCGGGGCTCGTCGTTCCCGCTCTCGCCGCTCGATTCGCCCTCGTTTCGATCGGAGTCGCGCCCCGGGCCCGGCCCCGGCTCGAGCGAGGCCGTCCGTTCGATCGGGACGCCGGTCCAGGCTTCGATCTTCGCGACGACGAGCTCGCGGAGCTCGCGGCCGACTTCGTCGAGCGGGACATCCTTCATCTCGCTCGGGTCGGCGGCGAGGTCGAGATGGGCGACGATCTCGAGCGTACGCGCATCGAGCACGAGCTTGCGCTCGCGCGTCCGCGCGGCGACATGATGGGTCTTCGCGTTCGTCCAGGAGAAGAGGGGCGCGTCGGGTGCGCGCGCCTCGGCGAGACGCGCGAGCGGCGCGGGTCCATCCCGATCCCGGGGTGATTCGAAATGCGCGCGCAGCGCACGTCCCAGGTCGGCGTGCTGGACGGGGCGATCGTCGATGCGCGGGGACTCGCCCGGAATCCGGATCAGCAGGGGGACGCGCAGCATCGGCTCGTAGATCTGCGTGCTGTGCAGCAGGCGGCCATGCTCGCCGAAAGCTTCGCCGTGATCCGAGGTGAGGACGACGAGGGTCTGCTCGGCGAGGCCGCGGCGTTCGAGGCTCGCGAGGAATCCGCCGAACAGGGCGTCGGCGTAGGCGAGGTTCTCGTCGTAGCGGGCGACGAGATCATCGATCACGTCGCGCTCGAAGGGCGGGCCGCGGCTGTCGAGCCGCAGGAGATTTCCCGTCGATCCGGCTTCCGGGCGCGACGGATCGGCGCCGAAGCGCCCGGCGAAGGGCGCGGGCGGGGCATAGGGGTTGTGGGGGCGCAGGATGTGGAGATAGAGGAAGAAGGGCGCCGCGCCGGGCGCGGCGGCGCGATCGAGCAGGGCCTCGATGCGCGCCGCGCCGTCGTGGCCGGCGGCGAGCTCCCGGCCCTCGCCGTGGGCGTCGATCGGGAACGCCTCCTCGAAGTGGTCGAAGCCCTGATGGAAGCCGAAATGGCGCGTGATGAACGGGTTCTCCGAGTAGGCGAAGGTCGAGAAGCCGCGCTCGCGCGCGATCTCCGCGATCAGCGTTGCGGACTCGCCGATCCGCCCGCCGCTGCGACCCGAAAGGCCGCTCTCGGCGGGCGAGCGCGCGGTCATCAGGGATGCCATCGCGAGGAAGGTGAAGGGCGCCTCGCTGACGACGGTCGAATAGCGGATCGACTCGCGGGCGAACGCGTCGGCATGCGGCGTCGTCGCGCGGTCATGGCCGGAGAATCCGAAATGATCCGCGCGTGCGGCATCGAGCACGAACAGGACGACGGAGCGGGGCGGATCGGGCGGCGAAGCCCCTTCGCAGCCGAGCGTGCCCGTCATCGCGACGGGCAGGATCGCCGCGAGCGCCGGAAGGAGCCGGCGCCGGTCGAGGCGTCGGCCCGCGAGGCCGCGGCGTGCTGTCGAGCGGTCGACGAGATCCATCGTCCGACCTCGGTCGACCGCCGCCCGATCGCGGCGGAGACGACACCGTTCGAAGACGAGAGCCTGTGCACGTTCGAGCGCGCTCGCGCAAGATAGACACTCGAATGCACGCTGCCAGTCCGCATCGGGGACCGGCCGATCGTTCGGAAGAACCTGGGCTAGCGTGCTGCGTCGGTCGCCGGTCGGCGGCGGATCGGGCCGGAGCGGCGGATGAGCGCCGTCGGCGAGCGAGGGGAGGAAGGATGGGGCGCTTCGAGGGCAAGGTCGGGGTCGTGACGGGAGGGGCGAGCGGAATCGGGCGAGGCATCGCCCTCGAGCTGGCACGGCGGGGCGCGAGCGTCGTCGTCGCGGATCTGCACGAAGCGCGTCTGGCGGAGACCGTAGGCCTGCTGGAAGGCCTCGGGGCGAAGACGCTCGGCCTGCGCTGCGACGTCACGAGCGATGCCGATGTCGAGCGGCTGCGCGACGAGACGATCCGCCACTTCGGCCAGGTCGACGTGCTCTGCAACAATGCGGGCGTCTCGGTGCTCGGGCCGCCGGAGCGGGCGGAGATCGCGGACTGGCAGTGGATCCTCGACGTGAACGTGCTCGGGATCGTGCGCGGCGTGCGCGCCTTCGTTCCGGCGATGATCGCGCGCGGCTCGGGGCATGTCGTGAACACCGCCTCCGTCGCCGGCATCTGGGCCTATTCCTGGGATGCCGGCCCCTACATCACCTCCAAATTCGCGGCCTACGGCTATTCCGAGGTCATGGCCCGAGCACTGAGACCCCAGGGCGTCGACGTCTCGGTGTTATGCCCCGGCCTCGTCTCGACGAACCTCGGCGAGACGGCGCGCTTCTCGGGCGTGCCGTCGGAGCGCCGCGCCGACTGGATCTACTTCCCGAAGGAGATGCGCACGCCGGTCCAGCCGGACGCGGTCGGCGTCCTGGTCGCGGACGCCATCGAGAGCAAGCAGTTCGCGATCTTCACCCACGCCCACGACGCCGAGCGCTACCGGACCTGGCGGCTCGACATCGAGAAGTCGCTCGCGGACGTCATCGCGGCGTCGCCCGTGCCGCCGCGGTTCGACTGAGGCGGCGCTCAGGCGAGCATCTCGGAAAGCTCGAGCCCCATGTCGGCGATCGACTGGCTGCTGTAGGGGAAGTGGTTGTTGCGTCGTTCGTTGCGGACGTAGGGATCGCCGTAGCCCTGCATTCCGGCGAGGGGGCCGACCTTGTATTCGGAATCCGGAATTCCCATCGCGCGGAGCATCGTATAGAGCCAGCGGTTGTAGGGGATGCCCGGGCGGTCCCAGTGGGCGAGGTCGGAGCGGAAGCCGTTCCAGATGCCGTCGTTGCCGAGATTGCGGTAGTCGAGGAACCGCCCCGTCCGCAGATAGCCGCCGGCGCTCCCGGCGACGAGGGTCGGGATGCCCACCGAGTAGTGGGTCTGCTGACCCGACTCGTGGTTCCAGACGACGATGGCCTGGTCGAGGTAGGTCGTGTCGCTCTCGCCGTCGATCGAGACGTCGAGCTGCGCGATCAACGACGTGAAGATGGCCTGGGCCGCGAAGCGGTGCGATCGGATCGTGTAGTCCTCGCTGATGCTCGGGTTGCCTCGGTGGGCGATGTCGGTGTGCCAGTTGCCCGAGAAGTCGTCGGACAGGTCGTCGGTCCCGATCGTCGCCACGCGGGTGAGGCCGCACTGGAAGGCGGCCTTGATGACGCCCATGTAGGCGGCCCAATCGGCGGCCTCGTCGGCGTGTCGTTCGCCGCTCCAGTACAGGTTGTAGGCGTAGTCGGGTCGGCTCACGGTGTCGCACGTGAAGGACTGGTTCTCGATCTTGGTCTCGGTATCGCGCAGTCCGCTCACGAACTCGTCGAGACGCGCGCGATCCGCGCTGCTGATCCGCGCGCCGTCCCCATACGGCGAGTTCATCACGCGGTTGTAGTCGGCGAGCACGCGGTCGATCACGCCGAGGCGCGGATCCGTCCCGGACGAGCCGCCCCCGCTCCAGTCCGTGCCGAATACGGCGTCGAAGATCTGCGCCGCGCGCGGCCTGCGCAAGCCCGTATCCGGCGTCGGAGAGACGGACCCGACCGGACCGTCGTTCGAGATCCGCATTCTGCCCGTATCGAAGTGGATCGAGCGGACCGTGAAAGGATCGCCGGCGGGATAGAAGCTCGGCGAGCGTGCGATCACGCGATCGATCGTCGGCATCGAGGGCAGGATGCAGTTGGCGGCGATGCCCTGGTCGTCGAGATCGCGGAAGTTGCCCAGGTTGAGGGCCCGGTGATGGCCGGTATAGAAGAGCACGTCGAGCCCGCTGATGACGCTGCACTTGTCGAGGTACGGATTGAGGAAATGGCCGAGCACCCGCGTGAGCTCGGGCGTTCCGCTCGGGTTGTAGCTGTGTACGTTCGGGCGCGTCATGTTCGCGAGGGTGGCGTAGCGCAGGGTGTGGTTGCGGCCTTCGGAGGCGTTCCCGCCGTAGAGCGGGAGCTCGGTCTGGCCCGAGGCTTCGATGGGCGCCCAGTCCTCGATCGGAACGTTGCCGTGCGGAGTCCCGATCGCCACGAAGAACTTCGGGAAGGCCATCTGTGCGCGAGCCGTCCTCGGCGCGAGCGAAGGCAGGAAGGGCAAAACGAGCCCGGCGCCCACGCCCTGCAGGAAGTGACGGCGATTGATCGCGTTGAATCGCATCTCGGACCCTCCAGCGTCCGCGCTTCGGGCCAGCCGGGGACAGGCGAGCCGAAAGCCGGAACGATCTTGCGACGTGTCAGTTCGACATCGTCCGAAGCTTGAACTCGGGCAGCATCGCCGCGGCCTTGAGCATTCCCTGCAGGCCATCTGCCTCGAGGGTCTCTTCCAGCGCGTTCACCTCGCAGGCGTCGGTCGAGTCGACCTCCATCCGGCGATGCTCGTAGCGGTAGTAGTGGCGGGCGAAGCACTCGCTCGTCTTCTCGTGGGTCGCGACCATCGAGCTCAGCCCGATCGCGTCGAGAGCGACGTCGGTGTCACCGCTGTCGAGACGCGGGATGCTCGTGGTCTCGACCAGGGCCCGGAAGAAGGCGTCGCCGGCGTCGTCGTAGAGGACCTCTTCCGTTCGGAAGCGGCCGATCGCGTCGAAGCTCTCGGACGGGAAGCCGACGGGATTGATGAAGGGCGCGTGGCAGCCGGCGCAGGCCGTGCCGCTGATCTCGGTGATCGCGACGGTCCGCTCGCGGGTCGAGAAGGTGGGATGCAAAACCGCCTCGTCCGGCGTCGCGATGTCGGCCGGCGCCGCGATCTCGTCGCAGAGGATCTCGGTGCGGAGGCGCGCGCCCTTCAGGATCGGATGCGAATCGAAGTCGCCGTACATCTGCAGGGCGGCGCGCGTCAGGACGCCCGCCCGCGGCTGCGAGTCCGGGAAGGGCACCGGGGGATTGTTTCCGCCGAGCCAGCGCGGGACGCCGTAGGCCGCCGCGAGCGCCGCGTTGCTCGCGAACGACTGGTTCGAGGTGAAGAGATCGGCGAGATCGCCGTCCTGCACGAAGGTCGTGTAGTCGGTCAGCGCGAGGACTTCGTCGATCGCGGCCTGGCGGTAGGCCACGAGGTCGAGGTTCGTCGGCAGGCTGG
>CAZFKD010000102.1:0-5417 GCA_964519695.1 uncultured Spirochaetaceae bacterium | reverse complement strand
GTGGAGATAGAGGGGAGGGATGCCGGAGGGATCGTCGGCAGGCTGGTGCCGAAGCCGTAGTCCTCGGCCAGGAAGTTCGCCCGCTCGGGCTTGCTCGAATCGAATTGCGGGATCTCGTCGAGGCGCAGCCAGCCGCCGAAGAAGGCCTTGATCCCTTCGCGCGTGCGCGGATCGCCGAAGACGTCCTCGACGACGGCCGCGAAGTCGTTCTCGATGTCGCCGTTCGCCGCCGCATCGAAGAGGGCCTGATCGGGCATCGTCTGCCAGAAGTGGTAGGAGAGCTTGCTCGCGACCTCGTACGGCGAGAGCTCGGTGCGATTCGAGTCGAGGGGATCGAGATCGCCGCGGTACTGCTCGTGGTTGAGGAAGCCCGGGGAGACCAGGAGCTGCGTGATGAGATCGCGGTAGTTCGTGGTGGCCCGGTAGAAGGTGATTTCGGCGGCCGAGAGCGGATGGCGCAGCGCGCGAGCGCCGAAGCTCGCGATGAAGCGCTCCCGGCAGCTCGCGTCGCTGGCGTTCGTCGCGCAGGATTCGCCGACGAAGTCGACCAGGATGCTGCTGCTCTCGGTGATCTCGCTCGCGATCGTCCAGGCCACGTTGAACCAGCCCTCGACGTGGCTCGCCGAGACGCTCTGGTCGAAGCTCGCGAAGCCGTGGGAGATGTTGTCGTCGGGGATCTGCGCGAGCAGGGGCTGGATCTCCGCCAGGACGGCGTTCGCATTCGACGACCCGAGCTGCATGCGAAGCAGGTCGCGGAGCGTATTCGTGTACTGCAGCTTCGAGAGGCGCTGCAGGGCGATGGGCTGCATCGGATCTTCGTCGATCGTGCAGAGATCGCCGCTCGGCGGCGGTGTCGTAGGCGGCGTTGTCGGGGGCGTCGGCGGCGGCGTTGTCGGCGGCGGCGGCGGGGAATTGGCCGCCGCGATGAAGGCCGCGAGGTTCGCGAGGGTCTGCGGCTGGGAGAGGAGGTTCGAGAGCCCGCGCATCGTGTTCACGGTTCGGAGCGCGTGCTCGATGCCGGCGACGCTCGAGCCGTTCTGGATGTTCGAGATGTTGGTCGCCGGGTCCGTGCCGTGGCAGGCCCGGCAGTTCGCCGCGTACGCGGAGGCGCCGGAGACCGGGTCGCCGACGACCACCCCGACTTCGCTCACGGTGACGCGCTGGGTGTCGGTGTTGGTCGCGCCCATGGCGTCGGTCACCCTCCACGTGACCGTATGGCTGCCGACGGCGAAGCCTCCGGCGGGCGCGTCGTGGGTGATCGCGAGCGGCGCAGTTCCGCCGGAGGCGGATGCATTGCCGAGGGCGACCGTCGTCAGCATGCCCGTCGCCTCGGCATTGCGGTCCGAAGGCGCGCTGATCGCGAGCGCGGGCGAGCTGCCGGTGCCCGCCGGGCTGTCGATCGCGCGGGTGCTGCCTCCGTAATCGCCGCAGCCGAGGGAGAGGAGCAGGAGGGCCAGCGCAAAACGCATCACGAGCGGGCTCGAGTTGCCGGTGCGTGAAGCGCGGTTGCCGCTTGCCGATGCGGCTGCGCGCGCGGCGCGGCTGCCCGCACCCTCTGCCGCTGCCCGTGACCGTCCCTGCGCCCGCTCGATTTGCCCCATGCTCATCGTTTCCCCTGCGACCGGTCGAGGTCGAGGCCCCGGCGCGGGGCTCACGTCTCGATTCGGAAAAGGGATTCGGCCCTCCTCGAGCCCGGAATCATGATTGCCGTCACGCTTCCCGAGCTGCGATGAGGAAAAGTCGGAAATTTCCGGACAGCCGGCGAAGAACGTCGGGGCCCCGAGCGCTATTCGGGCGCGTATTCGGATTCGTCATTCGGGCAGGGGCGCGCCGGGAGGGATTCGAACCCCCGACCCTCAGGTTCGAAGAGTCGCCGAGAGGACATTTCAGGCGTCGCAGGCGGCCTTGAGGCAGCAGAGGACCTCATCGGGCCCCGCTGTCGCCCCTCCAGGACGGCACGGACGGCATAGTCCGGCACCCAGTTCTTGGCATGTGCGAAGAGGGCGAACGCTTCCGGGACCGATCGAGGTCTGCCTCTCTGCCGGAGAGCCCGCGCCGGCTCAGCTCCCGGGAGGTCGTCCGATCCTGCTGGGGACTCAGGGGCAGGTCAGCGAGCCATTGCAGACGTTGTTGCCAGCGTTTACGCCACCGGTCACCGTCCCGGCCGTGTTGTTCGAGATCACGTTCTCGCGGTAGCCCGACTGGAAGCCGAGGCTCAGGCCGAAGCCGGTGTTGAAGCGAACGGTGTTTCCCGACGCGGTTGCGCCGCTCCCGGTGGAGATCCCGATCTCCCCATTCTGGTAGGCCGTGTTGCCCGACACGGTTACGCCGGCACCGGCGCTGATCCCGTCGCCAGTATTGTCGTAGGCCGTGTTGCCCGAAACGGTCGCGCCGGTGTTGCCGACGATCCCGTCACCGCCATTTGCGTAGGCCGTGTTGCCCGAGACGGTCGAGCCGTTGCCGCCGAAGATTCCGTCGCTCCCGTTCAGGTAGGCCGTGTTGCCCGAGACGGTCGAGCCGGTGCCGACGGAGATCCCGGTAATCCCGTTCTCGAAGGCCGTATTGCCCGATACGGTCGATCCGGCGCTGGCGAGAATTCCATTGATTCGATTCGATCGAACGCGCATGTTCGTCACCTCGGACTGCGGACCGAGCAACATCCCGTAGTTGCCCATGCCGCGGATGCTCCCGTTGCGCACGGAGACCCCGGATACGGCGATCGATGTCCTTTCGACACCCGACCCCGTTCCCGAGTTGGGCGTACAAGCGAGGGGCGATCCGCTGCAGACGACCGGCCCGCGGATCGAGAAATTGTTCAGGTCAATCCCGACATCATCGGAGCTGACGACGATCCCGTCCGTGTTCTCATTCGGGACGACGAGATCGCCGGTCAGCCGGTAGCTGCGGCCGGCACTGCCATCGATCGTGACGGGGAAGCCGGCCGTATCCCCCGCAAAGCAGCCCGTCTGGACCGCGCAGGTCTGGTTGATTTCGAGCACGCCGTCGCCGGCCAGGGCCGGGAGCGCGAGGAGCATGGAGAGCAGCGTGAGGGTCGGGATCGAGCGCATGAAAGTCTCCTTGGAGAGAGAGGATGTGCCCAGATTCCGCCCGAAAGGAACGATCCCCGGTCAATCGGCTCGGAATGCGCAGCTCGCCGAGCGGAAGTTCTGGCCGCCGCCGGATGCAGGTGGACTCCGCGTGGGCCCCACGATCAAAGTCGATTCTGACGGCCTTTTCGGGAACGCTTCTCGGTCCGCCTACAAAGCACAGTCCGAACACGGGGACAGGACGTCTCCCAGCCCGGATCCGTCCAAACAAATCGGGCACTCAAGACGGGGAAGAACATCCGCTGGGTCGCAGCTCAGCTCGGGCATTCCGATCCGTCGACGACGCTCGAGCACGATGCACACGCGATGCGAGAGGACGACGAGGATCTCTCGTTTCTCGTCCTGGAAGACGGCAGCGGACGGCATGATTCGGCACCGGGTGCCGACCTGACTGATCTCGATTCCGCTCAGTGGTTGGATTCAATGGCGCGCCGGGAGGGATTCGAACCCCCGACCCTCAGGTTCGAAGCCTGATGCTCTATCCAGCTGAGCTACCGGCGCGCGGGGCGTCTCCGCCTGGTCCGCGGAGGCCTGAGAGCGGGCGGAAGCTAGCAGACGGGGCACGGGTCGACAGCGGCCGCCCGGCGCGAGAACATGCCCGGGACCGGCGAAGCCCGCGCAGGGAGCCGGCAAGGAGCGAAGCGCCATGGCCCACGATCTTCTGATTCGCAACGGTCTGCTCGTCGACGGCACCGGAGCGCCCGGCCGGCCCGCCGACGTCGCAATCGAGAGCGGCCGGATCGTCGAGATCGGGCGCCTGGCCGGCGCGGCGGCGCGCGAGACCCTCGACGCCGAGGGGCAGGTCGTCGCCCCGGGCTTCATCGACGGCCATACCCACATGGATGCGCAGATCTACTGGGACGCGCTCGGGACCTGCAGCTCCTACCACGGCATCACGACCGTCGTGATGGGCAATTGCGGGTTCACCCTCGCGCCCTCCCGGGACGGCGCCCGGGAGCTCGTCGTGCGCAATCTCGAGCGCGCCGAGGACATCTCGCCGGCGGCGATGGCGAAGGCGATCCGGTGGGATTTCGAGACCTTCGGCGAATATCTCGACGTCGTCGATCGCCTGCCCAAGGGCATCAACTACTCGGGCTATGTCGGCCATTCGGCGCTGCGGACCTACGTGATGGGCGAGCGGGCCTTCACCGACGCCGCGACGCCTGCCGATCTCGACGCGATGCTGCGCGAGCTGCGGTCGAGCCTCGCTGCGGGCGCGATGGGCTTCACGACCTCGCGCACGCTGAATCATCAGACCGCCGACGATCGGCCCGTCGCGAGCCGCCTCGCGACCTGGGACGAGGTCTCGGCCCTCGTGAAGGCGACGGGCGCGGTCGGCGGGATCTTCGAGATCACGAACGAAGACGCGGCCTTCTCGGACCCGGACGCCCAGGCCGAATATTTCGATCGGATGTCGAAGCTGGCCCTCGAATCGCGGGCGACGTTCATGTTCGGCGTCGGCAGCACGCGTCATGCGCCCGATGGCTGGCGCGCCTGGACGGGGCTGCTCGATCGCGTCGGCGAGGCGGGCGGCCGGATGTACGGGCAGGTCCACTCGCGCCGCTTCGACGTGATCCTCTCCTTCGCCGGGCAGCTGCCCTTCGATCGGCTGCCGCTCTGGCAGGCGCTGCGTGCGAAGCCGATCGCCGAGCAGAAGCGGGCGCTCCGCGAACCGGATCTCGTCGCGAAGCTGGTCCACGAGGCCCATCACGGTCCCTACGGCAACGCGATCGGCGCCGAGGCGCGCAGGCCCGACTTCGACTGGATCTTCCTGATGGACGAGCCGATGGGCCCGCATCGCTGTCTCGGCGCGCTGGCCCGGCAGCAGGGCAGGGATCCGGTCGAGCTGATGATCGAGCTCGCGCTCGCGAGCGATTTCGATCAGCTCTTCCTGCAATCGATCGCGAACGAGAATCCCGAGAACGTGCTGGCCCTGATGAAGCATCCGCGGACGCTGACGACCTTCTCGGACGCGGGCGCCCACGTCTCCCAGATCTCCGACTGCTCGATCGCGACGCATCTGCTGGGCCATTGGGTCCGGCGCGAGCAGAGGGTCGGCCTCGAAGAAGCGGTCCACTGGCTGACGGGGCGGCCGGCGGCGGCCTTCGGGTTCGCCGATCGCGGCGTCCTGCGCACCGGGGCCGCGGCGGATCTCGTCGTCTTCGATCCGGCGCGCATCGCGCCCGAGATGCCGAGGATCGAGTACGACCTGCCCGAGGGCGCGCGCCGGCTCGTGCAGAAGGCGACGGGTATCGCAGCGACGATCGTCGCGGGCGAGGTCCTGCTGCGCGACGGGGTGCATACCGGCGC
>CAZFKD010000101.1:0-10781 GCA_964519695.1 uncultured Spirochaetaceae bacterium | reverse complement strand
CCGCGCGGGCGCCGACCGGCACGCCGGCACCGCGCCGGTCGTCATCGAGCTGCGAGAAATCGAAGCCCCGCAGCGTCGCGAGCTCGTCGGCGAGGATGCGCGAAGCCGCGAGCGCGCGTTCGACCTGCCGCTTCTCCGCCTCGGGCATTCCGTTGGGATCGGTCGCATAACGCGCGAGCAGCTCCGGGCTCGGCCAGTCGGCCTCGTCGAGGTCGTGCTTCAGGCGTTGGAGTCCCGACTCTTCCTGCCCGCTCATCGTAGGCGGCTCCCTTCCAGGGGCCTTCGCATGCCGCGGCCGGCGACATCCCCCGGATCGGAAGACGCAGCGGCGGGGCGCGGGATATCGCGGCGTGCGGTGTGTCGGGGGCGGGCCGGCATCAATCCTCCGCCAGGAGCTGTGCCCGCAGGGCGATGATCGCCTCTCGCTGCAGGCGGTTGATGGTGCCCCGCGGCCGGTTCAGGGCGGCCGCCGTCTCTTCGTAGCTCAGGTTCTCGAGGTAGAGGCGTTCGACGACCTCCCGATGGCGCTCCGGGAGGGCCGCGAGGGCGTTGCGGAGCGCCTGCTGGGTCGCCGGGTCGAGCGGGCGTTCGCCCTGGCCATCGACGCGGGCGACGACGTCCTCGTCGGGGAGATCGACCTCGCGCCCGTGGCGGCGCGTCCAGTCGATGAAGGCGTTGCGCGTCGTCGTCCGGACGAAGGCGGGGATGGCGCTGGCCTCGCGGACCCGGCCGTCGCGATGCGCGCGCCAGACCCGCACGACGATCTCCTGGGCGAGATCGTCCCAGTCGTCGCGCGCCGCATAGGCGCCCATGCGCGAGAGCTGGCTCGTCACGAGGCGGCGGATGCGGGCGAGGGCTGCGACGTCGCCGCGCCCGACCGCGGCGAGCTCCGCCGACCAGTCGACCGCGCCATCATGCGTCGCGGGCTCCGCCACGAGGACGGCCCAGAGATTGGCCAGGCCTTGCATGGCCCGAGTCTATCGCGGAGGGCTAGCATCCGGGCGTGCTCGAACCGACCGGCGCGAACCACGGCCCGAGGGATGAAGCCGACGGGCCGGCGGCCGACCCCCAAGTCCTGCCGCGCCCGCGTCGCCCCTTCTGGCTCCCCCATTTCCTGGGCCGGATTCCGCGCGGCCTCGAAGACCGACACGTCTCGATCGTCGGGATCGTCTCGCTCGCCTTCCTGTTCGAGAACTACGACCTCTCGATGCTCTCGGCGGCGCTGAAGCAGATCCGCGAGAGCTACGGCCTCGATCCGGCCGAGATGACCCGGCTGCTCGCCTGGATCCGGCTCGGCGCGGTTCCGGCCTTCCTTTGCCTGCCGCTCGCGGATCGCTTCGGGCGCCGGCGCGTATTCCTGGTCGCGATCGTCGGCATGAGCGTCGGCACCTTCGTGTCCGGGCTCGCGCAGACGCCGATCCAGTTCGTGATCGCCCAGACCGTGACGCGCGCCTTTCTCGTCGCGGCGACGGCGACGGCGGTCGTCCTCGTCGCCGAGGCGCTGCCCGCGCGCCACCGCGGCTGGGGCATCGGCATCCTCGGCGCGATCGGGACGTTCGGGTTCGGCCTCAGCGCGCTGCTCTACTCGTTCGTCGACCGGCTGCCCTTCGGCTGGCGCTTCCTCTATTTCGTCGGCATCGCGCCGCTGCTCTTCTTCGGCTTCTTTCGCTCGCGCGTCGTCGAGACCGAGCAGTTCCGCGCCGAGCAGGCCCTGCTGACGGACGGCGGCTCGCTCTTCGCCCGGATGACGGGACCGATGCGGGAGCTCGTCCGGGATCATCCGCTGCGCAGCCTCGCCGTCGCGGGGATGGCGGCGAGCGTCTCCGCGGCGACGACGCCGGCCTTCAACCTGATCTCGGACTTCGTGCAGTCGAATCGCGGCTGGGCCCCGAGCAGCTATTCGATGATGGCGATCTTCGCCGGCGCGCTCGGCACGATCGGCAATCCCGCCATGGGCTTCGCGGCCGATCGCCTCGGGCGACGGCCGGTCGCGATCTTCGCGTTCGGGGCGTTTCCGCTGGCGGCGGGCGCGATGTATTTCGGGCCGGATGGCCTCGTGCCCGTCGTCTGGGTGCCCTTCGTCTTTCTGCTGACGGGCGGCAACGTCTTGATGCGCATCGTGACGAGCGAGCTCTTCCCGACCTCGAGCCGCAACACGGCGATGGGCTGGGAGACGCTCCACGAGACCCTCGGCGCCGCGATCGGCTTCGCCGCCGTCGGCTACCTGGCTGGCGGGACGGACGGTCTCGCGCGCGCGGCGGTGCTGGTCAGCGGCATCACGCTCGTGGGCGCGCTGATCGTCGGCTGCCTGCCCGAGACGGCGGGCCGGGAGCTCGCGGGCGCGCGTTCGCGGGAAGACTGAGCTTCACGGCTTCTCCGCCGAGGGGTCGCGGCCGTGCCCGCTTCGCTAAGCTGCGCCGTTTCCAGCGCGCGGGGCAGGCGCGGCAGGCGCGCCGTTCAGGGCGCAGCGAGCAGGGAAGCAGGCTTCGACGCGTGATGAACCCCGGATTGGTCTTCTGGACGGCGGCCCTCGTGAATCTGGGGATCGTCTGTGCGATGGCGGTCCTCGGCCTGCGGTGTGTGCGGCGCGGCGAGATCGCGCGCCATCGCCAGGCGATGCGGCTCGCCGCGTGGCTCGTCGTCGCGTTCCTGCTCTCGTACGTCCTGAAGGTCGTGATGATCGGGCGCGAGGAGATGTCGCGCTGGTCGAGCGCCGATCTCTGGGTCCTGCGCGCTCACGAGCTCTGTGTCGTCGTCATGCTGATCGCGGGCGGCATCGCCTGGGTCCAGTCGCGAAAGCTCGTCCCGACGCGCAGCGTGACCCGGGACGCCCGGGATCCGGAGGCGGATCCGAACGTCCTCAGGCGCCACAAGCGGGCCGGATGGACGGCCGTCCTCTCCGCGATCGCCGGCTTCGCCCTCGCCGGCTTCGTGCTCGCCGGGATGTACGCGCGCGCCACCGCGGGTTAGGCGGGCCGGGCGCGGCGACCGCTTCAGGCGAGGCCCGAGAGCGCGGGGATCATGTCCCGCGTCGCGCGCTCGATGATCTCGTCGGGATCCGAGAGCGCCGAGATCACGAAATGCCGGCAGCCGGCCCGAGCGAACTTGCGCAGCTGATCGAGGCAGTCTTCCGGCTTGCCGAGCAGGCAGTAGCGCTTGGAGGCCTCCCGGAAATCGGTGTTGTAGATCATGCCGAGGAGCTTCGCGGCGCGTTCGTGGGCGGCCTCGTAGGAATCGTCGAGCACGGTGAAGAGCAGCGCCGCCGTATGGAACGGGCGGCCTGCGCGGCCGGCCTCGCGCGCATGGCCGGCGATGGTGCCGAGGTTCTTTCGATAGGTCTCGACGTCGCACATGTGCGAGATGTAGCCATCGCCGAGGCGGCCGGCGCGGCGCATCGAGGCCGCCTTGCGGCCGCCGACGATGATCGGCGGCCCGCCCGGGCGCACGGGCTTCGGCTCGATCTTCACGGGGCCGAAGTCGTGGAAGCGGCCGTGATGCTCGACCTTCTGCTCCGTCCAGTGGCGGCGGATGATCTCGATCGCCTCGTCGGTCCGCGGGCCGCGCTCCTCGATCGGTGCACCGACGGCGGCGAACTCGGGCGGGAACTCGCCGCCGACGCCGACGCCGAGCAGCAGCCGGCCGCCCGAGAGCATGTCGACCGTCGCCGTGATCTTGGCGGTCAGCGTCGGATGGCGCAGCGGAAGCAGCAGCACGCCGGTCGCGAGCTCGATGCGTTCGGTCACGGCCGCGACGAAGGACAGCAGCGAGAGGCTCTCGACGACCGGGATGTGGAACGCGATGTGGTCGCCGACCCAGAGCGAATGGAGCCCGCTCGCGTCGAGCTGCTTCGCGCGGGCGAGGATCGAGGCCCGATCCGGCCCCGACATCACCATGCCCATCTTGATCTCGTCGGCGAGCTCGAGTCCCTCGAATTCCAAGCGAATCTCCTCGGATCGGCGGCTTCGCCGGGAAGGGCCGAACGGTGCCGGCGCGGGCCGGGCTCCGGCAGATCTCACGGGCGCTACAAGCGGATCCGTGTCGACGGTCGGCGGTTGGCACTGCGGCTATGCAGCCAGGCGCCGGCCAGCATGCCGCCGCCGAGCAGCGCGGCACCCGTCAGCCATTCCTGGTAGCGCGTCGCGGCGCGCAGCTCGAGGTTCTGGAGCGTCAGCGTCTCGAGCTCCTTCTTCTGGCCGTCGTCGTTGGCGGTCATCGCCGCGTTCGACTCGCGCAGCGCGTTCGTCTCCGCGCGCAGCTTCTCGAGCTCGCCCTGGAGCTTCGCGACGTCGGCCTCCGCAGTCGTGAGTCGGACCGTCGCCGGGGGCGCCGCTTCGAGGTAGCCGTCGGGAATCCAGCCGACCTTGCCCTCCTGGGTCTGGACCTGGATCCAATCCGCGCCGCGGTTCAGGACCTTGACCGAATCGCCCGTCGAGACGGTCCCGAGGATCCGATATTCATTGCCGCCCCCGGAGCGAAGATTCAGCCGCAGATCGCCCTTGACCCAGCCCTGCTCGGCCGCCGCCGAGCCCGCGCCGAGGACCAGCACGAGGAGCAGCTTCAGGGCGAGCAGCGACTGGAGACGGCCTGCGCGGG
Organism: uncultured Spirochaetaceae bacterium; assembly: GCA_964519695.1. Classification (GTDB taxonomy): domain Bacteria; phylum Myxococcota_A; class UBA9160; order UBA9160; family UBA4427; genus UBA4427. The sequence goes on along the minus strand of CAZFKD010000101.1, from coordinate 6,188 downwards.
CCCTGGAAAGAGCGATTGCCCGCGATTGAAGGCTTTCCTGGGCATCGAACGGAGCAACGAGAAGTCGACGGGTCAAACGAATCTCCCGGGTGGTCGGCACAGTTTGGCGAAGATCGACGGAACGAAAAGGGGCACGCGCGGATCAAGGTCCCGTCCGCGCGCTCGCGCAGGTCGACACGAGCCGGAATTCCAGAGGCACGCCGCTTGCAGCTTTCGATCGGGAAGGTCACGAGAGCGCGGTGTGTCCCCGCTCACGCCTGCGGCGGCTTTCGATTCGAACACGGCGTTTGCGAATCGAAACGCGGCAGCGCGTCCGGCGTGGGCCGAGCCCTTCGATCGCGAGGTGCCATGTTCGTTCCGCCGCCCGTCCAGACCCTCACGAAATCCTCCGTCCGAACGGCGCGGAGCGATTGGTCCGAACGCACGCTCGCGTCGTCCGCCGCGAGCGACGCGCATTCCGCTTCGACGCTCGAGGGGCTCACGGGCCCCGTCGAGCTTCGGCGCGCGCCGGGCGGATACCTCGAGGTCTGGCCGAGGCCGACCCCGGAGCGCCAGCGCGATCTCTACGGCGAGCGGTTCTACGAAGAGGACAAGTCGACCTATCTCGCCGACGTCGACCGCGATCGCGCCTACTGGGACGCCCTCTGGTCGATCCGTCGCGGGATGATGGAGCGGGCGCTGCCGGCCGCGCGGCGCCGGATCCTCGATGTCGGCTCGTCGGGCGGCTTCCTGCTCGATCATTTCCGGCAGTCCGACTGGCAGGTCTTCGGCATCGAGCCCTCGCGCGCGGCCGTCCGCCATGCGCGTGAGCGCTTCGATCTCGACGTCTTCTGCGGCGAGCTGCTCGCGTTCGAGCTCGAGAGCGATCGCGACGGGCGCGCGGGCGGCGGCGAGCCCTTCGACGCGGTCCACTGTGCCCAGGTCCTCGAGCACGTGCTCGAGCCCGAGGCCTGCGTCGCGCGGATCGCCGAGCTCGTCGCGCCGGGGGGCGTCGCGTTCATCGAGGTTCCCAATGACTTCAACGTCCTGCAGGAGACGGCCCGCGCCCGGCTCGGCAAGCCCGCCTGGTGGGTCGCCCCGGATCACCACCTCAACTACTTCGATGCCGCCAGCCTCTCCGCGCTGCTCGCGCGCCACGGCCTCGTCGAGATCGACCGCGTCGCCTCCTTTCCGATCGAGATGTTCCTGCTGATGGGCGAGGACTACGTCGGGCGTCCGGAGGTCGGACGCGAGTGTCATGCGCGGCGGATGGCCTTCGAGCGCGCCCTGATCGAGAGCGGGCGGATCGAGGCGCTCGCCGGCCTCTATCGCGCGCTCGCTTCGGCCGGAATCGGCCGGACCTGCGGGATCCTGGCGCGCAAGGACGGCTGAGCGCGCCGCGCGCCGCGATCGCCCGCTCACGGATGGGCTGCGCCGCGATCGGCTGCGGAGGACCCGCCGCGACGGGATCCACTGCGCGGCGATCAGCCGCGCGGCCGCGCCTGCCGCGCGAGCGCCTGCGTGACGCGATCGAGGACCGCGTCGACCCGCGCCGCGGCCCGCGCCCACGGGAGCGAATCGTTCGCGAGGGCGAGCGCCCGTTCGGTCCCGGCTCGCAGCGTGAAGTCGAGGAATTCGCGGACGCTCTCCCAACCGTAGCCCTGGTAGCGCGGGCGGCCGCTCGCCGGGTCGTGCAGTCGCGCGAAGAAATAGGGGTTCGGCGTCGAGAGGCCGTCGTCGCTCCAGATCTCGACGCCGCGCCGCGTCTGGTCCATGAAATAACGTCCGCCCTCGCAGGCCAGCTCGACGACCTGCAGGCTCTTCGTCGGGCTCGCGAGCGGGTTGTTCCAGCCGACCTCGAGCTGGGCGGAGAGCGGGCGGCCGCGCCAGCGCCCGTCGAGGCGGGCGAGCACGGTATCGAAGGCGCTGCGGCCGATACGTTCGAAGACGGGGCCGGCGATGCCGTGGGCTTCGACGGCTTCGATCTCGAGACCGGGCATCCAGTAGAAGAGCTGATCGACGTAATGGCAGCCGATGTAGCGGAAGACGTCGGTCTCGCCGGTCCAGGCGAAGCCCTCGAGCGGCAGGTCGCGGGGCTGCGAATAACGGATGTTGAAGAGCAGCGGTGCGCCGCGCTCGCCGCCGTCGAGGGCGCTGCGGAGCAGCCGATTCGAGACGTCGAAGCGCTTGTGGTAGTCGACCCAGACCGGCGTTCCCTTCGCGTCGGCACGCGCCGCGAGGGCGGCGGAGCGGGCGCCGTCGCCCGTCAGCGGCTTCACGACCCAGGTCGGCACACCGGCGTCGATGCCGCGCTGGACGTACGCGTCATGGGCCGAGTCGGGGACGCAGACGAAGAGCGCGTGGGCCGATTCGAGCGCGGATTCGGCCGCGTCGCTCTCGGTGTCGAGCAGGACGATCGTCGCCGCATCCGGGATCTCGCTGCGGATCGCTCTGGCCTCGGCCTCCGCGCGCGAGCGGCCCGCGGCCGAGCGATGGACGATGGCGATGCGCCAGGCCGCCGCGCCGCCGTGGTCGGCGCTCCACTGGGCGAGGCTTCGCAAGACGACGCCCGGGCCGTAGGCGTCGCGCAGGGCGTAGGCGCCGGTGCCGACGAGGGCGAGCGTGCGCTGCGCGCTCATCGCGCGACCTCGTAGCGGGACGCGATTCCGGGGAGGGGGCTCGCTTCGCGTCGTGGCTCGGATCGCGCTTCACGCGCGACTTCGCTCGGCGACTGCGGCTCGAGGACGAGCTCGCGGGCGAAGGCGCGCGTGATCTCGAGGGCCTGGCGGTCGGCCTCTTCGCGGGTCGGGGCGGCGACGATGACGTAGCCGAGACGGTCGCGATGGCTCTGGATCGCGGGCAGCTCGCCCGTCTGAAAGAGCCGCTCGTCGAGGCGGACCTCGGCGACGCCGGGGCGGGAGACGAGGCGGCGGATCGCGGGCCAGCGGCGGACCCGCGCCGGGGCGCGCGGGAGGAAGAAGCGCTGGGAGACGCCCGCGCGACGCAGCGGCGAGAACCAGTCGCGGGAGAAGGCATCGCCCATCGCCAGCTCGATGAGCGGGTAGAGGATGTTGGTTCCGGTCGCGAGCGGGACGACGGTATCCGCGAAGCGCCCTCCGCTCGTCCGCGCGGCCATCTCGAGGACGTAGACGGAGTCGTCGGCGCGGATCAGCAGATCGCCCTTGAGCACGCCGTCCTCGATCCCGAGTGCGGCAAAGGAGCGCTCGATCACGTCGAGGACGGCGGCCTCGGCGGCGGCGGGCAGCGCGTACGGCATCGAGTGGCCGTCCTCGATGAAGCAGGGGAGCAGATCGGCAGTCGTGTCGTAATGGCGGAGCGCGATCGCGTGATGTCGTCGGCGTCCGCGATGGGAGACGCTCTCGGTGCTCAGCTGGAGCCCTTCGAGGAATTCCTCGCAGACGAACTCGCTGCTCCGCCATTGGAGCCGGCCTTCGTAGTAGGCGGCGAAGGCGTGCGGATCGCGAATCAGCCGGACGCCGCGTGCGCCCGCCTGGTTGGTCGGCTTCAGGACCTTCGGATACGGAATCGCGCCGGCGCGATCGAGCCAGACCGAGAGATCGGGGGCGTTCGCCGGGAGGATCTCGAAGCGCGGCGTGCGGATGCCCGCCGCGGCGAGTCGCCGGATGCGCCGGCTCTTGTCGGTCGCGTCGAGGGCCGTCTCGACGGGAAGGCCGGGGAGGCCGAGCGCCGCGGCGACCTGCGCGGCTTCGACCGCGAGCTCGGCGGCGTGGACGAAGACCCCGTCCGGCGCGCAGGCCTTCGCGGCCGTGACGAGCGCGGCGGGATCCTTCAGCTCGACGCGCTCGAAGGCGTCGGCGAAGGGGCGGCCGACGGCCTCCGCATCGTTGTCGAAAGCGATCGTACGATGGCCGAGCTCGCGCGCGATGCGCAGGGCTTCGATCTGCTCGAAGCCGCAGCCGAGCAGGAGGAGGGTTCGGGGGCGGGACATCGGATCGGGTGCCTTCATGGTTGCGGAAGCCGCCCGGGCGGCGCCGATCGACGCATCCATCGCAGCGTCGGATGGCTCCTCCATCGGCATCACAGAGATGAGTTTCACCGGAAAATCGGCGGAAGCTTCGGAAGGTCCCGCGGATCGGGACAACCGCCGAGCCGGATTGCGGGATAACACCGAGTTCGGAATCGCATCGGGATCGCGCGCTCGCTCGATGCGTCCGAATTTGCTGCTGGATTGCAGCGCGCACTCATGAGGATGAATCGATTGCCGATCCTATCCGCGGCCCCGCGCGAGCTCGAGAGGAGATCTCTCCGCCCCCGCTCCTCCATCCCTCGACCGAACCGAAGGCCCCGATGCGCAAGATCCTGCAGGCAGGCTATCCGCGATCCGGCAACACGCTGCTCTGGAAGATCCTGTCCGAGATCCAGACGGAGCTCGGCGGGTTCCGCTCCTTCTCGCGGGATGCGGGATTCCGCCAGGTCAAGGAGTTCTACGAGAAGGAGAAGCTGATCCACAGCGAAGACGCCCACGTCGACAAGTTCTCGATCGTCGACGGCGAGCTCGCCTACGTCTATCCGAACGAGGACATGCGGTACGTCCGCGTCGCGCCTTCGCTCTTCCTCGAAGCCTCCTCGCTGCTCTTCACGCACGATCTCCCGTCGCTCTTTCTCGATCGCCCCGAATTCGATCGGGTCGACGTCCGATTCTACGTCTGCCGGGATCCCCGCCCCGTCTACGTCAGCCTCTGCCATCACTCGGTTCGGCCGGCGATCCTGAATCTCCTGCCCAGCCTGAAGATCAAGACGATCGACGAGATCATGCAGCGCGACGACCTGACCGTGCGATGGGCCGATCGCTGGAGGCAGCACGTCCGATCCTATCTCGAACGTCGCGGCGCCTTCGAGCTGATCCGCTACGAATCGCTCGTCTCGCAGAAGCGGGCGACGCTGCAGCGGATCGTCGAGATCGTCGGTCCCGAAAGCCCGATCGAGCGCAGGGAGCAGATCGTCGATTCCATCCTGCGCGCGACCGATTTCGAGTCGATGCAGAAGGCTTCGCCGGGACACGTTCGCAAGGGCGGCGCGAGCGAGTGGACCTCCGAGATCACGAGCCGTGCGCAGCGGATCGTCGAGGAGATCGCGGGAGACGAGATGGGCGCTCTCGGATACCTCGAGACGAAGGGCTGACCGCGATCGGATCAGCCCGGCATCGTCGCGGGGTACACGGGGCGTGCTCCCAGCCCTCGCGACTTCGCGTCCTCGGCGGAGCGTGCGTTCGCGATCAAGCCCTCGGCGATGTCGACGTAGGCATGCAGCGATTCCTGCAGCCGCGCCACGCCGGATCCGAGACGCTCGGAGATTCGCTCCCGGGCGTCCGTCAGGCGGCGAAGCCGCTCGAGGATCTCCGAGGCCGGCGCATGCCACGGGAGGCAGGCTTCCGGGATTCCGAGCTGGTCGAAGAATCCGCGAACCTTGTCTTCGTACACGAGTCCGATCACGGGAACGCCGATCCGGGCGGCGAAGACGGCGCCGTGCAGGCGCGTCGCGACGGCGCAATCCGCCTCGCGGTAGAGCGATTCGATCTCGTCGTAGTCGTAGCGCCCCTCGACGACGTGCACGCGCTCCGGGAAACGACAGCGCGCGCGCAGGCGCCGGGCGAGGTGGCGATCGTCCGTTTCGGGGCCGTCGACGCAGTAGGTGCACTGCGGGACGAAGAGGACGTCGTTCGCGCCGTCGAGACACCAGAGATCGAGCAGGGCGACCTGCTCGCGCTCGTAGCGAGCGGCGACTTCGGGACCCATCCAGGCGAGAGGGCGCGGGGCGAGCGCGAGCCGCTTCCCCGGCGCCCGGGGAATCCGCTCGCTCTCGAGGAGCCGCGCTCCCGTGGCGTTCGCCGCTTTCGGAGCGCCGAGCGCGGGATCGGGGAGCAGTGTGTAGGCGGGGATGCGCACCCCGCTCGCCGTCAGGTTCTCGATCGCGAGCCGCTCGCGAAACGTCACGGCGCTCGCCGCCTGGAGCAGCCATTCCGCGGCCCGCGCGGCCCAGGGCTGCTGCAGGCGATTGGCGCTGAGCCCGAAGAGCAGGATCGGCGTTCGCGACATCTGGGCGGCGAGGGACATCGCGACGAAGCGCGGCAGATGGCCGCGCAAGACGTCGATTCCGACCTCGGTCAGGAAGTTGCCGGCACCGAGCACGAGCAGATCCGCGCTCGCGACGATGTTCGCGACGGATTT
>CAZFKD010000100.1:10468-10884 GCA_964519695.1 uncultured Spirochaetaceae bacterium | reverse complement strand
GCTCTTTTCGGCCTGCTCTTTTCGGCCTGCTCTTTTCGGCCTGCTCTTTTCGGCCGAATCTGTCGTTCAGGGTCGATTACGGATCCTGGTCGACTGTTGGCCGATTCGTCGATCGTTCGATTCGATCGCTGAGTGGCTCCCCGGAACGAAGAGGCTGCGCAGAACGAGGCCTCAGGCGGGGTCTCTGCCCATTCGTCTATCGTGAGTCTCAGACTACAGGGGGTCGAAGCGAAAGAATGTCGGATTTCCGACATTCTTTGGATTAAAGAACCGGCAAGATCGCGACCCGCGGTCACCGACTACCCGAACGCGGTCACCGACTACCCGAAAAGGGCGAGTACTCCTCGGCGGGTCGGAGTATTTCCTCACGCAGAACCCCGGCGCGCCGACGCGCCTGTTCGGCTTCGTGCGACTGG
>CAZFKD010000100.1:10082-10458 GCA_964519695.1 uncultured Spirochaetaceae bacterium | reverse complement strand
CCCGAGCGAGCCGGTCCAGGTCCTCGACGCGCCGCCCGAAGCGCGCGGCCTGGCGCGCGACGACGAGCGTTCTCTGGTCGACTCGCTCCCCCGCGAGATCCAGCTCTGCGCGCTCCGCTGCGGCGTCGGCCTCGTGCGGATGATCCTCCAGCAGCCGATCGAGACCCTCTCTCGCCGCGTCGAGCTCGCCGCGCTCCCGTCGGATCCGGGCAATCTCCAGCTGCGATCCCGCGTCGTCGGGATCGAGCTCGAGTGCACGCGCGTAGAGCGAGAGCGCCTGGTCGGAATCGCTCGCAGCGAAGGTGCTCGCGAGACCGGCGAGTGCGACCGGATTTCGGGGATCGAGCTCGACGGCTCGCGCCAAGGCCGCCCGTAC
>CAZFKD010000100.1:0-10072 GCA_964519695.1 uncultured Spirochaetaceae bacterium | reverse complement strand
ACCGCGTCGACGGCCCGGCGCGCGATCTCTGGGCGTTCCGCCCGATGGGCGAATCGGACGAGCGCCTGCAGCACCGGCGCGTTGCCCGGCTCTCGCAGATCGAGGCCCGGAGCACTCGACAAAAAACCGAGCGCTGCCTCCGGGCCCGCGAGATCCGCCACGCCCTCCGCTCCGCGCACGAGCGCCGCGGGAACACCGCCCGGATCGCGCTGCGCCAGGGACGCGAGCGAACCCTGGAGCTGCTTCGGATTGGCGATCCGACCCATCAGATACATCGAGAGCAGCTGCCCTTCCGGCTCGAGCGGATACTTGCCCGACTCGAGGAAGAGGAGCTGATAGGCGGCTTGCGGCTGGCCTTCCGCGATCAGCTGCCGGGCGACGCGCGTACGCGCGTCGGTTGCGCCCACCGCGATCCGCAGCACATACCGGTATTCCTCGAGCGCCCGGTCGAAGTCGCCGACCCGTTCCGCGGCCACGGCGGTGTAGTAGCGGGCCGGAGCGTTGTCGGGCCAGAGCCGCAAGACCTCGTCGAACTTCTCGAGCGCCCGCGCCGAATCACCGCGCTGCTGCAGGACGCGCGCCTCGATCAGCCCACGCTGCGCCGGCACCGTGAGCCGCCGCGCCGTTTCGAGAGCGGGATCGAGACGACCTGCCAGGAGCTGCGCGTCCGCATACTGGAAGAGCAGTGGTGCCCCGGGCTCTTCGCCGCTCTCCTCGGCCGCCTCCACCGCACTCGCGACCGCGTCGGCTGCCGGATCGAGCGCGCCCCGGGCGTGCAGGAATTTCGCGAGATCGAGCCAGGCGGCCGTCCGCAGGGCCGGAGCTTCGGCCTCTGCGACCACCGCTCGCAAGAGCGACTCCCCCTCGTCCGGCTGGCCTGCGAGCCGCAGCCGCTCGGCGAGTCCCGTGCGGAAAACGCATCGCGCAGGATGCCGATCGAGCGCGACGGCTCGCCCTGACCGTCGAAGAACGCGACGGCCCCGTTGACGACGTTCGGCTCCGCCGGGTAGCGCTCGAGGCAGCCTTCCCAGATCTCGCGCCCCTGATCGATTTCGCCGTCGTCGAGCGCGAGCAGGGCCGTGGTCCCGCAATGCCAGGCCATCTGCGGATCGGAAGCCTCGGTCTCCTCCAGCTTTCGACCGGCTTCATCGAGCGCTTCGCGCGCCTCGCCCCTTCGCTGCTCCGCGAGCAGGCCGAGGATCAGCGGCTCGTAGGCTTCGAGCCGATCCGGCGCGAGCTCGAGGACCCGTCGCGCATCCTCGATCGCCGCCGCCGGATCCTTCTTCCAATGCGCCTGCGCCTGGGCGCGCAGCAGGAGCGCGAGCACGTGCTCCGGCTCCTGCTCGAGGACCCCGGTCGTCACTGCGACGACTTCGTTGAAATCCCCCGTCACGAGCCCCGCGAACGCCAGCTGCATCGCGGCCTGCTGCATCCACCCGGGGTCCCTCATCGCCTGACGAAGCGGCCAGGTCGCGAGGCTGATCTGACCGGTCTGCACGAGCGCGCGCCCGTAGAGAAAGCTCGACTCCGGGTCACCGGGCTGCTCGGCCAGACGTTCGCGAAGCGGCTCGATCGTCTCGGCGAAGCGGCCGTTCGCCTGCAGCGCGCGGATCGCCTCGAGCGACTCGGGCCGGTCGTCGCGTTCACAGGCCGCGAACCAGACCAGCGTCGACGCGCAGAGCAGGCGGAGCAACCTGCCGATCGGTCGCCCGCTCCGGCGGGACGATCCGGAATCCGAGAGCGGCTTCGTCATCGCGCCAGCATAGGCAGCGGTCGCAGCGCCGACCAGGGTCGCTGCGCTAGCCTGCGGCCTATCATGAAAGCGCGCCTCATCGACCAACGCTGGCCGTGGCTCGTTGCCGCGGGCCTCGTCTTGACTGGTCTGCTCGCGACGATGGTCCAGATCCAAAAGCCGGCAGGCCTCGCCCGTCGACCACTCGGCACCGTCGCCGACATCGAGGCCCTTCGGGATCGCGAAGATCTGAACGTTCTGTTCATCGTGGTCGACACGCTCCGCGCCGACCGGCTCGGCAGCTACGGATACGAGCGCGACACGAGCCCGGGTCTCGATCGGCTGGCGGAATCCGGCGTCCGGTTCGCGCGGACCCTCGCCCAATCCTCCTGGACGAAGGCGTCGATGGCGTCGCTCTGGACGGGCCTGCTCCCGGCGCGGACGGGCATCACGCGATTCGATCACGTCGTGCCCGAAGAAGCCCTGATGCCGGCGGAAGTGTTGCGCGAAGCGGGATTCCAGACGATCGGTCTCTACCGAAACGGCTGGGTCGCGCCCACCTTCGGATTCGACCAGGGCTTCGACGTCTACCAGCGACCGATCCCGCTTCCGCTGCCGCCCCACGTCCGTCGCGAGAATCCGACGCTCTCCGAGGCGGGCAGTGACGAGGGTCTCGTCGCCAGCGCGGTGGAGTTCCTGCGATCCCAGGGCCACGAACGCTGGTTTCTCTACCTGCACATGATGGACGTCCACGAATACCTCTACGACGAGGAATCCGCGCTCTTCGGACTGCGTTATTCCGATGTCTACGACAACTCGATCCATTGGACCGACGGCGTGCTCGAGATCCTCTTCGAGTATCTCGCAGAGCTCGGTCACGTGGACGACACCCTGATCGTCCTGACCTCGGACCACGGCGAGGCTTTCGGCGAACGCGGCTTCGAGGGCCATGCGCGCAAAGTCTATCGAGAGACGACCGAAGTGCCGTTCCTGATCTCCTTTCCTTTCCGGCTCGAGCCGGGCATCGTCGTCGAACGGCGCACGCAGAACGTCGACGTCTGGCCGACCGTGCTCGACCTGATCGGCCTCGAGCTGCCCGGAACGGACGGCCGGTCGCGGCGAGACGAGATTCTCGCGAGCGCCCGAAGCGAAGCGGTGAAGAGCCCGGAAGAGCTCGCGATCGCCCATCTCGATCAGGCATGGGCGCGCCCGAACGAGGCGCCCGAGCCCACCGTAGCGATCGCGGACGGACCCCTTCGTTACGTCCGGATCGAGCAGGCCGGCAATCGGATCGAACAACTCTTCGACGCGAGCGACGATGCCAGCGAACGCCGAAACCGGGCCGCGGACCGCCCCGACGATCTGGAGCGGCTCTCCGAGGAGGCCGATCGCTATCTCGAGCTCGAGCCCGACTGGGGGGCTCCGCCGAAGCGCGAGATCAGCGAGCTCGAGCTCAACCATCTGAGGGCGCTGGGGTACGCGATTCCCTGAGCGCGCCCGACGCGCATCAGAAGAATTTCACGAGCAGGCTCAGGCCGTAGGTGCGCGGGTCACCGACGAAGAAAATCGTGGTCGACTGGAAGTTCGAAGCGTCGAAGGCGAAGGTCTTGTAGGCCGTATTCTCGAGGTTTCGGATCCAACCCGCCAGCTCGATGTTCTCGTTCGGCAATCGCCAGGTCGTGCGCAGATTGTGGAGCCAGAAGGCCGGCTGACCGATCGTGTCGTCGGGCAGGAAGTTCTCGCCTTCGTCGTTGCCGATGCCGACGCCCCTGGTCTGATCGAAGAAGCTGTGGTCCGTCCATGTCCCGTCCCAGCGTAGAACGAGTGCGCCGTACCGCCCGAGCGAGAACTCCTGCTCCGCCGTCAGGCTGACCTTGAAACGCGGCGAGTTCAGCAGAGGGTTCCCGGCGTTCTGCTGCTCGCGAACGATGAAGGGATCCCCCTGGCCGCCACCGCTTCGCAGGAACTGGTCCGTGCGCGTGAAGTCGTTGAACTGGGTCTCGAGCCAGGCGAAGCGCGCTGCCACGAGGCCGCCCGTCCAGGGCTTGAGATTGCCATCCACCTCGACGCCGTAGACCTCGGCCGAATCGGCGTTCAGGACGACGAACTCGGTGTTGCCGCCAAAGAACTGCTGCGCCGTGAAGACCTGGTAGTTGGTGTAGTCGTAGGTGAAGAAGGAGCCGTCCATCGACAAGCGCCCATCGAACCAGGCCCCGTGGAGCCCGAACTCGAAGGAGTCGACCTCTTCGGGATCGGCGACGGTCGGACCCGTGAGCTGGGTAGCGGTCGCGTTGATCGTGCCGGGCTTCCAGCCACGGGTGTATTTGGCGAAGACGTTCACCTCTTCGTTGATCCGGTAGGTGAGTCGAATCGATCCCGTCGGCGACTGAAATGTCTCGTGGATCTGGAAGGGCACGTTGTTCTGCACCCCCCCCGATACGAGCATGTCGAACGTCTTCCGTTCCCAGTTGTACCGGAAGCCGCCGTCGAGCGTGAAATCGTCCAGGAAATCGATCGAGGCAGAGGCGAAGCCGCCGAAGCTCGTCGTCTCCTGTCCGAAGATCCGCTCGCGTACGCCCGCTGCGACCGCCGCCGCGTTGGCGGAGAGGTCGATCTGAACATTCGCATCGAGCTCTTCGCGCAGGACCCAGCCGCCCGTCTCCCAGCTGATCGGGGCCGCACCCTGCTCGAAGACCACGCCCGAGAACGTGAAGTCCTGATAGATCTGCCAGGCGTCGTCCTGGGTCACCGTCTCGAACAGCGTCTCAGGCGAGAAATCGAGGTCGATGTCGATCTGTCGCCGGTAGCGATCGAACCCGGTCGTCGTCGCGAGCGCGATCTCGCCGGGAATCTCGAAATCCCCGTTCAGATAGATGCCCCAGGTATCGTTCGTCGTCCTGCCCGTTCGATTGAAATCGCCGGCGAAAGGCTCGGAGTCGAGATCACGCGCCAGCTCCCGCGCGACGCGACGCCGGGCGTCGTTCGCCGCGATGCGTTCGTCGAAGGCGAGTAGATTGCAGGCACTGGGATTCCCCGACAGGGCGTTCAAACAGGGGGCGAGCTGGTCGAGACGACGGCGGATCTCGATCGGGATGTAGCCGGAATTGAGCGCGGCCGGTGCGAGCGCACCCTGCGTTCCGCCGAGAACACCCGGCGATGGATTCAGATCGAAGATCTCGTCCGGCGCGCCCGAGCGGGGGTTGGTGCAGAATGTTCCCGGGGCACACAGAACGCCCCGCGTTCCGATCGCCTGGCCGAGCGTCGAGAACTCGTCCCGGCGGGATCCGTGGACATTGAGGAGCCAACTCATCTCCGGAATGGGCTCGAAGCGGAAGTTGCCTCGTGCGGCCCAGACGTCCGTATTGTTGACGTTCTTGGCGAGCCCTTCCGGGATGGTCGAGAAGCTGTTGGCCGCCACTGGCTCGCCACAGATCGTCGCCGGGCCGACGGCCCGACGCGCGGGGACCGAATTCAGGACCCGGTCCGCGAGCGGCGGTGCACCGGCGCAGCGGTTCTGCATCCAGCCGTCGCGCTGGGAGATGCGAAAGGCGAATCGCGCGCTGAGCACGTCCTCGAGCAGCGGCATCTCGAGCGCGCCTTCGTAGTCCTGGGAGCCGAAGTTTCCGAAATCGGTGCGCATCGTCGCGCCGTACTCGCCCGTCGGTTTGCGCGAGTACACCTTGATCGCGCCGGCCGACGCGTTCCTTCCATGGCCCACGCCCTGCGGACCGCGCAGCACGTTCACCGATTCGGTATCGAAGAGCAGGCCGAGCTGGATCGCGGGCCCGTTGATCGCGACGTCGTCCTGATACACCGCGACTGCGCCCGTCGAATTGGAGTTGAAATCGTTCAGGCCGATTCCGCGGATGAAGAACGTCGGCGTGGTCGCGCCGGAGGTCACGATCTCGAGGCTCGGCGTGAAGGCCGCGAGATCCGAGATGTCGGAGGCGCCGAGCGTGATGAGATCTTCCGCGCCCCAGGCGATCACGGAATCGGCTCCCGATACCTCCCCGATGAGCGTCGAGGAATAGCCCGTCACGACGAACTCCTCGATCCCTTCCCAGGCCCCGGCATCCGTCGAATCCGCTCCCGGGCTCGCTTCCTGGCCATGGGCGCCCCGCGCCGCGAACAGCGCCAGGAGAAGACCGGCGGAGAGCAGGGAGGGCAGCGAGAGCGGAGTCGAGAGCGGAGAAGAGAGGGAGCCGAAGCGTGATCCCCGGGCAGAGCGGTCGCACGCGGCACGAGCCGCCACGAGTTCTCGTGTGCCAGGATGAGAACGATCCATACCGCTGCGATGCTACGAGGGATCGTGGTCCGGAGTCAACGCTTCGTCGGCCGATGGTCCATGGACTCGGGTCGCAATTCTCTGCGTTTCGCTCCAACCGTGCCGTGTTAGCATGACGGCTCAGGATTCCCCTGCAACTCCGAAGAGACCGGGCGAATGCGATCGCCCGATGGCGGGAAGCGCTTCGATCCGAACCGAGCGAGAATGACGAATCTGGTGACATCTCACTCTCCGGCCCGTAGGGGGTCGCAAGGGACGGTCCTCCGCCGATCTCTACGTACGTTCAAGGCGCTGTCGGCGCTGATCGCCTGTGTGAATCTCCCTTCGCATGTTTCCGCTGCGGAAGACGCTCCCCCCGGAGAGCGAGCCCCGCGCGTCGGCGCCGATCGTTGGATTCCGTCGTTGGCCGTGGATGCGGGCATCGCCGTTCAGGAATGGCAAGGCGACGTATCGAGCCAGGTCTGTCGGGGCTGCTCGCTCTCGGATCCGATGGGTATGGCCGAAGTTCTGCGGCCGCCGGCGAGCGGAGACGATCGTGATCAGACGCCGTTCGTCGGCATCAGTCTCGATCTGATGTCGCCCGAGCTCTCGCTGCCGGGTTCGCCCCGCGTCTTTTTCGGCGGCGAGATCGCGCCGACCTTCGGCGCGGATCGCAAGCTCGCGGTGGACGGCGAGATCGGGCCGCTCGGAACGCGCGCGGCGGATCCCGCGAGACAGAGCTTCTCGGAAGATCTGGCCGCCGGGCAGGGATCGGAGGTCGTTCTCCAACGGGACGACGTCACGTTCGGCGCTCATCTCGGCCTGGCCTTTCCGTTCGAGCTCTTCGGGCGGTCGCTCTGGATCAAACCCTCCGTCGGCTGGACGCGCTTCGAGATCGACCTCCAGGGCCAGGTCGCCGACGCGGACTGTCTCCCCGTCACGCGCGGCAGCTTCCAGACGACCGAATGCAATCCGAACGATCTCGGGATGGGCCAGGGCGGCCAGCAATTCGGCCTCGGATTCCTGAGAGAGACGCGCTTGTTCGCTCGGGAATCGCGTACTTTCGACGGAATCGGCCCGGGGCTGCACCTCGAGCTCGACGCGGGTCCGGCGGGTCCGTTTCGGACCTCGGTCTTCGTGGGTGCCCGCGCCTATCGGGTCCTCGGCAACAAGGTCATGTCGGTCCGCACCGGTCCGAATCCGATCTTCGACGAAATCAACGTCAGCGAGGGCCGCGGCCCCGACGAGGTCGCTGCCCGCTTCGGTTTCGAGGTAGACGAATGGGTCTACCGGGCCGGGATCGGCGTCCGACTCCAATGGCTCGGCTGGGATCGATGATCGAAGACATCGGTCGGCCGGCTCCTGCCGCGACGCGGCGATCCGAGGACCGCCTTCCCATGCGCGCCCGACGCATCGACGAAACCGACTATCTCGCGCTCCGCTTCGAGCGCCGCGACCGCGTTCTGCGGATCGCGATCGAACATCCGACGAGCCCGCGCAATGCGGTCGACGGCCTGCTCCACGGCGAGCTGGCGCGGCTCTTCGCCGATCTGAAGGGCGAGAGCGAGGCGCGCGCGGTCCTGCTGACGGGCAGCCGGGGCATCTTCTCCGCGGGCGGTGATTTCGCCTGGTTCCCGACGCTCTCGGATCTGACGGCGCTCGAGCATCTGCGCCGGGATGCCAAGCAGATGATCTGGGACCTGCTCGACGTGCCGATTCCGATCGTCGCCGCGATCGACGGGCCGGCCGTCGGGCTCGGGGCATCGATCGCGCTGCTCTGCGACGTGATCTTCATGGGCGAGAGCGCTTCGATCGCGGATCCCCACGTGCGGGTCGGCCTCGTCGCCGGCGACGGCGGCGCCGCGATCTGGCCGCTCGCGCTCGGCCCGGCCCGTGCGAAGCAGTACCTGCTGACGGGCGACCGGGTTCCGGCGGCGGAGGCCGAGCGGATCGGGCTCGTCAATCGCGTGGTCCCCGACGCGCTGCTCGAGGACGAGAGCTTCGCGTTCGCGAAGCGCCTCGCCGACGGCGCCCCGCTCGCCGTTCAATACACGAAGCAGGCCGTCAACAAGCTCGTGAAGGATGCGCTGAACGTCGCCTTCGATGCGTCGACGGCGCTCGAGATCGTGACGTTCCAGAGCGAAGACCACCGCGAGGCGCTGGCGGCGATCGCCGAGAAGCGGCCGGCGGAGTTTCGGGGTCGTTAGGCTGGAATTCGGATCGTGCCGGACGGGCGGCGAAGTCCGCCGAGCGACACGGACGGTAGGAGAGCAGCCGATGGCCGAGATCCCGCTCTACGAAGCGATGCGGACGCTCCGCGCGGTCCGGCGACTGCGCCCCGATCCGATCCCTGACGCCGTCCTGCGCCGGATCCTCGACGCCGCCTGCCAGGCGCCGAGCGGCGGCAACCGCCAGCCGTTCCGGATCGTCGTCGTGCGCGACCGCGCGAAGCTCGCCCGCCTGGCGACGCTCTACGCCGAGGAGTGGCGAAGCTACGTCGCCCTCCATCGCCGGATGACCGAAGGCGCCCCGGAAGCGATGCGCGAGGCCGACAGCCGCATGCTCGCCTCGGGCGACCATCTCGCCGACCATTTCGGCGAGCTGCCCGCACTGCTCGTCTTCTGCTTCGACCCGCGCCAGATGGCGATCACCGACGCGGAGCTCGGCCGGGTCTCCGTCGTCGGCGGCGCCTCCGTCTATCCCGCGGTGCAGAACGCGCTGCTCGCCTGCCGCGCGGAAGGGCTCGGCTGTGTCCTCACGACACTGCTCTGCCGCCGTGAAGCGGAGGTTCGCGCGCTGCTCGAGATCCCGGAGCCCTGGGGCACCGCGGCGGCGATCCCGATCGGCTACCCGGCCGGCCGCGGCCATGGCCCGATCACGCGCCGCCCGCCCGAAGAGCTCGCCTACGCCGACGTCTGGAAATCGCCCTGGCGCATGCGCGACGCGGACTGAGACAGGTCGGGATCCGCGCCGGACCCGACCCGATGAAAGGATTCGACGAGCGCGTGTACTTCACCGAAGAGCCCGAACACATCCGCCAGCTGCGCGATCTGATCCGCCGCTTCGTCGCCGCCGAGATGCCGCCGGAGCTGCGGCGGAGGCTCGACCGCGAACATCGCTTCCCGCCCGAGCTCTTCCGAAAGCTCGCGGATCTCGGCGTCTGCGGGCTCACGATCGACGAGGCCTACGGCGGCCAGGGCCGCGACCTCGTCGCCGCCGTCGCCGTCATCGAGGAGCTCTGCCGCGGCGGCGCCTTCCTCGCCGGCCCCTTCATCCACTGCGCTTTCTACGGCGGCATGAACATCTCCGAGAACGGCTCCGAAGAGCAGAAGCAGGCGCTGCTCCCGCGCCTCGCCCGGGGCGAGCTGCTCTTCGCCTACGGCCTGTCCGAGCCGGAAGTCGGCGGCGACCTCGCGAGCGTCACTACGACCGCCGTCCGCTCGCCGGACGGCCACACGCTGCGGATCGACGGCTTCAAGCGCTGGTGCACCGGCGCGGACTGGGTCGACTACATCTATTGCCTGGTCCGCAGCGGTCCGCCCGAGGCCCGCTACAAGAACCTCTCTTTCGTCTTGATCCCGCCGCAGACCCGCGGCATCCGCGTCCATCCGATCGAGCACGCGAACCTGCGCTACACGCTGTCTTCCGACGTCCTGTTCGAGAACGTCGAGATCCCGGCCTCCCAGATCGTCGGCGGCGAGGCGGGCTGGAATCGCGGCTGGCGCATGCTCGCGGGCCGAGCGCTCGACGTCGAGAAGATCGAGATCAGCGCCGTGACCTTCGGCATCGCCCAGGCCGCCGTGGAGGAAGCCTGGCAATACGCCCAGGACCGCAAGCAATTCGGCCGGCCGATCAGCGGGCATCAGGCCGTCCGCCATGCGCTCGCCGAGGCGCGCACGAAGCTCGAGGCCTGTCGCCTGATGCTCTACCGCGCCGCCTGGCTCGCGCAGACGAACCAGCCCTGCTCGGTCGAGACGTCGATGGCGAAGCTCTTCATCGCGGACACCGGCGTCGAGATCGCGCTCGCCTGTCAACGCATCCTCGGCGCCTACGGTCTCGCCGAGGGACACGACATG
>CAZFKD010000099.1:0-11032 GCA_964519695.1 uncultured Spirochaetaceae bacterium | reverse complement strand
TCGTTGGAGTCCCGCCTTTAGGCGGTTTGGCCTTTCCGGCTGAAGCCGGGACTCCCGCGGGCCGCCATTCGCACCTAGAAACGGAAGAGCCAACACGAAATACACGAAAAAGAAGCGGCGGGCTCGGAGCGGCAAGTCGGCAGGACAGCGGAGATAACCGATTGACGTTTGCCTTTCGTGTATTTCGTGGTCGGTTCGTCCGTGTCGATCCTCGACATCGTGAAGGAGACCCACCAGGCGCTCCACGAAAATCGTCCGGAGGAGCGGCGCATCCCGGACACTCGCGAGGCCGTGGCGCAGGAGATGCTGCTCTTCGAATCGAGCGGCAGCGACGACATGGAGGAGCTGGTCGACGGCGAGTTCCGCCGTGCGCGCGTGCATCTCCGGCTCCCGTTCGTGGACGCGCTGAGCTTCCCGCCCTTCCTGCGCCGCATCGACGCGCTGGCGGCCGAGCGCCTCGGCGACGATCTCGGATTCAGCTACACCGGGATGATGACCCTGCTCTCGCAGGTCTTCGAAGCGGTCATCGCGAGCATGGCGCGTTCCTACGTCGCCGCCCTCGTGATGATCACGCCGCTCATGATGCTGCTGCTCGGCAGCCTCCGGCGCGGTCTGGTCGCGATGATCCCGAACGTCCTGCCGATCCTCGCGGTGCTCGGCGTGATGGGATTCGCGGGCGTCGCCCTCGATTCGACGACGATGATGATCGGCGCGATGGTGATCGGCATCGCCGTCGACGACACGATCCATTTCATGCACAAATTCCATCGCCATTTCGACGACACCGGCGACCTCGAGTACGCCGTCTGCGAGACGCTCCGCACGACGGGCTCGGCGATGCTGCTCACGACCCTCGCGCTGACGATCGGCTTCGTGACCTTTTCTGGAAGCCAGATGACGAATATCCGGACGTTCGGGCTCTTCTCCGCCTTCGCGACGCTCGTCGCGTTCGCCGCGGACATCTGGGTCGCGCCGGCCTTGATGGCTGCGATCGAGCGCACACGGGCCCGCAGTCCGCATGCGTAGGGGCGTTCGTGTCGGGGCCTGCGCTCGGCGTGGTTCGCGGGCCGGCGGCGGCGGACGGCTGTGCTACGAACGTCCCGGCGGGCGACCGGTCGCCCGAGAGGGGATTCGTTGAAGGCGCTCATCTTCGATACCGAGACGACGGGCATGGTCGAGTTCCGAAAGCCGCCCGAGGACCCGAGCCAGCCCGATCTGATCCAGCTCGGCCTGCTGCTCGTCGACACGCTCGACTGGAAGCTGCGGGCGAAGAGCGCGTTCCTCGTGACGCTCGCGGACGGCGTTCGCATCGATCCGGCCGCGAAGGCGGCCCACGGGATCAGCGAGGAGGAGTGTGCGCGTTTCGGCGTCCCGCCGACGATCGCCTGCTCGCTCTTCAACCAGGCCTGTCTGCAGGCGGACGTGATCGTCGCCCACAATCTCTCGTTCGACGTCTCGATCATGAAGACGGCGCTCTTCCGACTCGGCGGCAAGCCTCATCGGCTCGACGGTCGCCAGCTGATCTGCACGAAAGAGGCGACGACCGACGTGCTGAAGCTCCCGGGCAAGTACGGCTACAAATGGCCGACGCTCGCCGAGGCCTATCGGCATTACACGGGCGAGGAGCTCGAAGGCGCCCACGATGCGCTCGTCGATACGGAGGCGTGTCTCGTGATCTTCCGCGCCCTCGTCGAGACGGGCGGGGTCGAGCTCGTCGGTCATTGATCCCGTCGCGGGCCGTTCGCCGTTCGGCGCGGGGGCGCGAAATAGGCCTCGATCGGCGCTTTGCGGGCCGACCAGTCGACCAGATGACGGATCAGGGCATCGAGATCTCCGCCCAGCGCGTCGAGCAGCTCGGCATGGCGCGGCAGGTCGCGCGAGTAGGTCCCGCGCAGTGCGAGGCAGGCGTCGCCGAGGCGAGCCTCGGCGGCGACCGCCGCCGGCGCCAGCACCTCGAGCGGCAGGCGCGCGAGCTCGCCCCGTATGACCCGCTCCGCCGCGGCCCGCTGCACCGCCGTATCCGCCCGGCCGGCGAGCGCCGGCAGGCGATCCCGGAACGTCAGGATGACGGCTTCGATCCGGCGCCGATCGCGAACCCAGGCGCGCACGCGCTCGCCGCTCGGAAGGGCCATCTCCGGGGCGTCGTCGGCGTCGGCGGGCTGGGCGTCGAAATAGCGGATCGCCGCCTCCTGACCGATGAAGAGCGCGACGCCTTCGTTGAAGTCGGCGTCGCCGTCGACGAAGACGGTCGCATGCACGAGCTCGTGGAGGAGCGTTTCGACGAGGTTCGCGGCGCCGCGGCCGAGCATCGGCGAGGTCACGGGATCGTCGAGCCAGCCGAGCGTCGAGTAGGCGGTCACGGGCGAGACGCAGACGTCGTATCCCTGCTCCTCCTGGAGGCGCCGCGCCTCGCGCTCCGCGCGCTCGCGCTCGAAATAGCCCCGATAGGGCAGCCGTCCCAGGAACGGATACCACCAGCCGACGGCTTCGAGGGATCCCGGCCGGGTCCGGACGAGGGTCGTCACGATGCGATCGCCCGGCCAGGCGACGAAGCTGGTGTACTGCCCTCCGACGCGCAGCCCGCGCTCCGCCGCGAAAGCGCGAACGGAATCGACCAGTCCGAGCAGCGTCCGCTCGCCGGGCGAGAGCGCCGGGTCGCTCGCTGCACGTTCGATCGGTTGACGGCGCCAGAGCAGCTCGAGCTGACCAGCGGCCAGATGGGCATAATCGCAGCCGAGCGGGACGGCGCCGACGAGCAGCACGAAGAACACGAGGAGAGCGCGTCGCATGGGCGATGAATATCGGCGTTTCCGGACGGCGTCGAGCACGAGCGGGGATCGGGAGTGGCTCCTGGCCGAAGCCTTCGAGGCGGGCGCCGAGGGCGCCGAAGAGCAGGACGAGCCGTCGGCCGGGGGCGCGGACGGCGTGCATCGCGCCTGGGTCTATGTGCGCGCGAATGCGATCGAGTCGGTCCGGGAGCGGCTCCTCGACGTCGCGCGGAGCGCCGCGATGGCGGGTGCGGAGATCGGCCCCGCCGAGGGGCTCGAGCCGATCGACTGGAGCGAGGCATGGAAGCGCGGGCTCGGCCCGATCGAGATTTCACGGCGGCTCCTGATCCGGCCGCCCTTCGCAGCGGCCGCGCTCGGGCCGGGCCAGCGCGAGATCGTGATCGACCCCGGTCAGGCCTTCGGGACGGGCACCCATGCCTCGACCCATCTCTGCCTCGAATGGATCGATGCGCTCTGTGTCGCGGACACGGACCGGGCAGGCCCTCTGCGCGTGCTCGACGTCGGGACCGGAAGCGGAATTCTCGCCCTCGCGGCGGTGGCGCTCGGTGCCGATGCGGCCCTGGGCTTCGATCTCGATCCGGTCGCGATCGAGGCGGCCGACGTCGCGGCCGCCGAGAACGGGCTCGCCGGGGGCGTCCGCTTCCTGTGCGCGCCGATCGAGGCGATCGCCGAAATGCCCGCGTTCGAGCTGATCTTCGCGAATCTGTTGAAGCGCGAGCTGCTGCCGATCGCCGGCGAGATCGCGCAGCGTCTCGCGCCGTCGGGCAGCCTCGTGCTGGCGGGGCTGCTCGAAGAGGACGCGGAGGAGGTCGCCGCGCGCTTCGCGGATTTCGGCCTCGTGGAGCGAGAGCGGCGCGTGCGAACGGATCCGGTCGGCTGCTGGATCGCGCCTCGCTACGCGCGTTCGGCGTCCGGCTCGGCGTCGCGGACGAGCCAGTCCTCGTAGACCTCGCGCAGCAGGGCCTCGAGCGGCACACGCGGCTGCCAGCCGGTCGCCCGGCGAAGGCGCGAGGCATCCCCGACGAGCCAATCGGTCGGCCTGAAGCGGTCGGGGTCGATCTCGACCGCGGCCTCGACGTCGGCGATGCGGAGCAGGGTCTCGAGGACGTCGCGGATCGCGATCCCGACCGATCCGGCGACGTGATAGACGTTCGCGGGAACGTCGCGGTCGAGGAGCGCGAGGTAGGCGTCGAGGACCTCCTCGACGTGGAGGAAATCGCGGACCGAGTCGAGATTGCCCACGCGCAGCCGCGGCTCGGCATCACCGCGGCGGATCGCGGCGACCTGGCGCGCGAAGCTCGAGACGACGAACTGATCCGATTGGCCGGCGCCCGCATGGGTGAAGGCGCGGATGCAGACGACGTCGAGGCCCGCCTTTGCGGCGACTCGGCCGAGCAGCTCGGCGGCGGCCTTGGTCCGCGCATAGGGCGAGCGCGGGAGGAGGGGCGTCGACTCGTCGAGGGGGGCCGAGCGGGCGCTCGTCGCGGTGTACGCATCGGCCGAGCCGACGAGCAGGACCCGGGCGCCGGGCGATGCCTCCGCGACGCTCGCGAGCAATGCCCGGGTTCCCAGGTAGTTGACCCGGTAGCAATCCGCCGGAGTTCGCAGCGACTGGGCGACGCTCGAGAGGGCCGCGAGATGGATGATGGCGTCGGGCCGGAAAGCGCCGAGGACGGCGGCGAGGGCGGCCCGGTCGGCGATGTCGGTCTCGCGGTCGGTGCCGAGGGCGGTATGCCCGGCCGCCGTGAGGCGGGGGAGGAGGCGTCGACCGACGAAGCCCGATGCGCCGGTGACCATGACCCGCATGCTTCGAGGCTGACAGAGCGCGGGGCTGCGGGCAAGTCGCGAGCCGCCGTCCGCGCGGCCCGATGGCGGTGCCCCGCCGATGCCGACGGCCGCCGAACCGGCGGCGCGGTCTTGACCGGGCCCTGCGCGATCGGGGAAGATGCCGCCATGATCATCGGCGTCGCGGGTCGCAACGGTGCAGGCAAGGGCGAGCTCGTCCAGTTTCTCGAAGCGCGCAGCTTCACGGCCCATTCGCTCTCGGACGTGATCCGGCAGGAGCTCGCCCTGCGCGGCCTGCCCGAGACCCGCGAACGCATGATCGAGGTCGGCCAGGAGCTGCGCCGGCGCTCGGGGCCGGGGGCGCTCGCGCAGAAGCTCGTGAAGCAGCTGCGGCCCGATCGAAACTACGCCATCGATTCGATCCGCCATCCGGTCGAGGTCGAGATCCTGCGCCACTGCGGGCAGGTCTTCCATCTGGTCTGGGTCGACGCGAAGCTCGAGACCCGCTTCGAGCGCATGCGCGTGCGCGGCCGCTCCGGAGATCCGAAGACCGTCGCCGAGCTCGAGCGGCTCGAGTCGCTCGAGCGCGGTAGCGACGATCCGAACGCGCAGCAACTCGATGCCGTCGAGGCCGAGGCCGACTACCGGATCACCAACGATGAATCCCTCGAGGCCTTCCAGAAGCAGATCGAGCTCTGGGTCCAGTCCAATCTCGGGTTCGCGCGGCCGGGCTGGGACGACTATTTCATGTCGATCGCCCGCGTCGTCGCCTCGCGCAGCAACTGCGTCAAACGCAAGGTCGCCGCCGTCGTCACGATCGATCGGCGCCTCATCTCGACCGGCTACAACGGGACTCCGCGCGGCACCCGCAACTGCAACGAGGGCGGCTGCCCGCGCTGCAACAGCCTCGCGCTCGGCGGGACGCGCCTCGACGAATGCCTCTGCTCGCACGCCGAGGAGAACGCGATCACGCAAGCGGCCTACCATGGTGTCCCGCTGAAAGGCGCGACGATCTACTCGACCTTTTCGCCCTGCCTGCAGTGCACGAAGATGATCATCAACTCGGGAATCGTCGAGGTCGTCTACCAGAGCGATTACCCGCTCGGCCGGGTCTCCCTCGATCTGCTCGCCGAGGCGGGGATCGCGCTGCGCCAGGTCGACTAGGCGCCTGACCCGAGCTGGCCGCGCTGTGCCTCCGCGCCGGCTCCGGGTCCGGGCAGGGGGCGAACGCGCACGCGCCCGTCTGCGCGCACGCTGCCGGTCGTCTTCCGGTCGGACCGCTGTTGCGCCCCGGGTTCGGGGCGGATGCCGGGATTCTCCCCAGGTTGTGCTCAATTCGGCTCCGGATCCCACCGAATCCGCGAAGCACGACCGAACCCGCGCGCCGTGGCCGTTCGCTGGGATTCGTTTGCGGGGGATCGATGCGACCGAAGCCGACGCGCCTCATGGATCATCGCGAGTATCCGGTGCTCTATGTCGACGACGAGCGCGACAACCTGCGCGTCTTCCAGCTGACCTTCCGCCGCGACTTCACGCTGCTGACCGCGGAGAGCGCGAAGGCGGGTCTCGAGCTGATGGCGCAGCATCCCGTCGCCGTCGTGCTTTCCGACCAGAAGATGCCGGGCATCGAAGGCGTCGAGTTCCTACGCCAGGTCCGCGAGCTCGATCCCCGCGCGATCCGGATCCTCGTCACCGCCTACGGCGACGCCCGCATCCTCGGCGACGCCATCAATGCCGGCAACATCTACCGCTACATCCCGAAGCCCTGGGAGCCGGAGGACATGCGGCTCACCGTCCAGCGCGCCATCGAGGCCTACGCCCTCGAGGCCGAGCGTGCGACGCTGCTCGAAGAGTTGATGATCCTCAACCGGCTCTCCCGCACGATCCACCGCGAGATCGACCGCGGCCGTCTCTACGACACGCTCCTGACCGCGCTGCGCGACGATCTCGACTTCGACGGCTGCAGCGTGCTGCTCTTCGACGAGAACGCGGCCCGCCTGCGCTTCGTCGCCCACGAGCCGGAAGACGACGTCGCGCGCCGGCTGCGCGATCTCGTCATCGAGGCGGGCGACGCGCCAGGCTTCCTCGATCGGCTGCACAAAGGCGAGTCCCAGCTGCTGCAGGGTGACGCGGCGGCGGAGTTCGAGACGCCGGTCCGTACGTGGATGACGGAGGTCGCGGCGGAGGAACTCTACGTCGTACCGCTCGTCGGCAAGGAGCGCGTCGTCGGGGCGCTCGCCGTCGACAATCGCCGCGGCGGCCAGCGCCTCGCCGCCGATGGCCGGATGCTCGTCGAGGGCCTCGCGACCCAGGCCGTGATCGCGATCGAGAACGCGAAGCTCGTCGACGATCTGCGCCGATCCCGCGCACAGGTCCGCCGCGTCGACCGGCTCGGGACGCTCGGGACGCTCGCCGCCGGACTGGCCCACGAGATCAACAATCCCCTGACGTCGTTGAACACCTTCATGACGCTCGCGCCGCAGAAGCGCACGAGCGACGACCCGAGCTTCTGGGGCGAATACCACGAGCTGGCCTGCGGCGAACTCGAGCGGATTCGCGGCCTCGTCGAGGCGATGAGCCGACTCGGCCGCGGCGGCCCGGCGCCGACGAACGGCAAGAGCGAGGTCGACGTCGCCGAGGTCGTGCGGCAGGTCGTCCGGCTCCTCCATCGCGAGACCGAGCAGGCGGGCGTCACGATCCATCTGCACGTCTCGAACGACGTCCCGAAGGTCGCGGCGGTGCGCGACCAGATCCATCAGGTATGCCTGAATCTCGCGCTCAACGCGATCCAGGCCAGCCGATCGGGCGGCTCGATCTCGATTGCGGTCGATCCCGATGGGCCGATGACTGCGCCGACGGGCGTTCGGATCCGTTTCCAGGACGCGGGCGAAGGCATCTCGGAGGAGAACCTCGAGAAGATCTTCGACCCCTTCTTCACGACGAAGGATCCCGACAAGGGAACCGGTCTCGGGCTGATGATCTCCCACCAGATCATCGCCGACCACGGAGGCTCGATCGAAGTCGAGAGCGCTCCGGGAGACGGCGCAACGTTCTACGTGCGCTTGCCGAGCCGCCCGTCCGTCACCGCGAACGGGCCAGGATCCGAACCGGCCCGGGGCGGCACGGCGAACGCCTGAGTCCGGTGCTTGACGCTCGGGAGTGGATTCCAGAGAATCCGCCCGCCCTGCCCAGGCACGGCGGGAGGGGGATCCAGCGATGAGCGATGAGCGGTCTAGATCGACGACCGGCGCGGTTCGCGTTCGGGCCTCCGCCTGGATCGCGATCGCCGCGCTGCTCGGCGCCGCGTCGGCCGCCGCTGCGGAGGCTGCGCCGAAGCTGCTGCTTCTCCCGATCCTGGTCCACAGTGCCGAGGATCCGACCTACCTGCGCGAAGGGCTGGGCGACATGTTGACCGCGCGCCTCGAGCGAATCGGCGCGCTGGCCCTCGTCGATCCCGATCCGAACATGCAGGGCACGACGCAGCTCGCGCGTGCCCGCGAGCTGGCGCGCCGCGCGGGCGCCGACTACGTCCTCTTCGGCTCGTTCACGCGCTTTGGCCAGGGCGCCAGCCTCGACGTCCAGTGCGCGCCGGCCATCGCAGGCCGCGAGCGGGAGCCGCTACGCGAGATCTTCGTCCATTCCGGCAGCATCGGGGACATCATCCCCGATCTCGACGAGCTCGCTGGGAAGGTCAGCCGATTCGCCCGTGGCGAGGCCATCATTTCCTCCCCCGCTGGCGCTCGCGGCAGCGTTGCCGTGTCGGCCCGAGACTACCAGGCGCTGGTCGGCCGCGTCTCGGCCCTCGAAAAAAGCCTCGCGGCCCTGCAGGACGAGCAGGGCGGGAAAGTAGAGAAGGACGAATGAGCGGCTGCGCGCCGCGGTCGTGCCGGTCGGCTTTTCGCCGGCTGGTCCTGCGCTAGCGTGCGATCTGGCAAACGCGGCCGGTGCAAATCCCGGGATTGGTGCTCGGGCGCGAGCAGGGATCAGGCGATCGGATCCGGTCAACGAATCGGTCGCACGAGTCGGACGCACGAATCGGACGAAAATATTGGGGCGGTGTAGCTCAGTTGGTTAGAGCGGCGGCTTCATAAGCCGTAGGTCCGCGGTTCAAGTCCGCGCACCGCTACCATTGGCCCATTTCAGGGCATCCGGGACAGTATCTCAACCCACCGGAACCATTGACGAAAGCGGCTTTGGCGGTCGCTCCGGGTAGAAGCCCGGCCCGAAGGCCCGAAAGGTGGCCGACGAGACGGGGCTTTGCCCGCTCGGGAGCCCGGACGGCTCGCGCCGCTGGCGGCTCAACTATCGCGTTGGGGGTAGGGAGAAGCTGATCTCCCTCGGCGTGTACCCCCAGGCGGGGCTCCCGAGATCCTGTCGACGGTACGCCGGAGCTTGGACCGAGGAGCGGTCGAGACGGCCCGTCGCGCGTAAGACAAAGCCCATGATCAATAACGCGTCAGGGCCGACTCGGATCCCATGATCTGCTGAGAGTCACCCTACATCCGCCGGCGGGACGGCATCGACGACGTCGACTCGAACCTCGGCGATCTCGGGCGCGTGCTCCCGCAGCATGTCGTGGAGCATGAGGCCGAGGGCGTCGGGCTCCATCACGCAGGTGGGGCAGTCCTCGTTGTGGCCGATGTAATAGGCGATCCGCAGCGTCGCCTCTTCGATCGCGACGAACGAAACGCTGCCGCCGTCGGAGCGGACGATCTCGTCGAAGGTCTCGATCACCCGATCAATCCCGGCGTTACCCGTCACTCGACCCGCTCGCGCCCCGCCATCCGCCGCCGCCGACATCGAAACCTCCACGCCTACCCGGCCCGCGACTTCGACTGTTCGCGAGCTCGATCCGGATCCCGAGACCGCGCCCGATGCCGATGCCGATGCCGATGCCGAGACCGACGGGCGCTCGCTCCTCGCGCGATCGCCGCTAGGCAGGACCGAACTTCTCGAGAATCTTCGGCGCGAGCACCCGCGCCAGCTCTCTCACCTCTTCATCCGACCAGACTGCCGTCGGGGTCCAGGGATAGTCCACGATCAGGAAATCGTAATCCGGGAATCCGGACAGACGCGCCATCGATTCCGCCGAGCCGCGCACGGCCTGATGGATGAGGGCGATGCTGGGAACCCCGGCCCACTCGAGCTCGATCGCGTCGCGCAAACTGCGCGCACTGCAGGAGCCTCAACCCCCGAAGCCGGTGATCGCGACCGATGCCTCCGAGGTGAGCCGCGCCCAGTCCTGGGGCTCGGGCGCGATGGATACGCTGTTCTTGACGACGTGGAGCACGCCGCCGGGCTGCGCCAGCCGCCCGATCTCCTCGGAGAGCGCCGACATGAACTCCTGGCTGCGCCCGAGGCCGTTGGTCACGAGGCCGATCACCTGCCCGTCGAGGCTCGTTGGCCGAGTCGCGAGCTTGCGCCCCGTCTGCTTCTGGAGGGGCCCGCTCGTCGGATCGAGGCCCACGATGCCCGCCTTCCGGATCGCCGTCATGTCAGTTCCTCCTCGGTTCGATCGCCCGGCTGATGGCCCGGGCGAGATGGGGAAAGAAGAGCCAGGTCGTCGCATGGCCCGGGCCGCCGGCCCCGACCAGCAGGAAGCCCTCGGGTCCGGCGAGCATGATGCGCTTCGCGTTCTCGCCCGAGGCCTGACAGCGCTCCCAGAGATACCGTCGCACATCGGCCTTCGACCAGCCGGCCTTCGCGAAATAACGCTGATGCTCGGGCGAGACGACCATCAGGAGGTTGGCCTCCGCGACGAAGCGGTCGGCAAAGACCCCTCGCTTGAGGATCTCCGCGAGCCAGCCGTCGCAGAACGCCTCGGGCGTCCGGCTCTCGTAGTCCATCACCTCACAGACGATCATCGTCGAATGAACGGTGACGACGCTCTCGTCGGGGGCGAAGCCGCGCTCGACGTGCAGGGGCTGCCAGATCTTTGCCTCTTCGTCCTCGCCGAAGCAGAACGAATAACGGAACGGCGTCGAGAGGCTCGCCCGATCGAAGACGCCGGGCACCGCACGACAGACGTTGCGGATCACGAGGCGCAGCGCCCGCCCGATCGTCGCATTGGCCCGAAAGCCGGGTCCGAAGCAGGCATCGCGGCTCGCGATCCCGATCTCCTCCCGGACGGGGCCGTTCACGACGACGATCTGGCTCGCTCCCGAGAGCGTCCCGGTCGTGCTGTGGCAGTTGCCGAACTCGTCGAGATGGGCGCGCACCGCCGCCACGACCGTCGGGAAATACTCGGGCTTGCAGCCCGCCATCACCGCGTTGATCGCGGCGTGCTCCGCCGTCACGACGACGTCCTCGGGGAAGCGACGAGCGAGCGTCTCGGCCGCGGACCGCGAAAAGTAGGCGGCCACCGAGGTTCCGGCGATTCCCGTCCCGTCCAGTCGCTCCCGCGCAACGCGGGGAAGCGCGGCTATGCGGCCGGCGAGCGCCTGCCGGGCGGCGCGTGC
>CAZFKD010000098.1:0-11067 GCA_964519695.1 uncultured Spirochaetaceae bacterium | reverse complement strand
GGGGCACGGGCGAGGGCGTGCCGGAGGACGGCCTAGAACGTATAGATCGCAGGCGCCGCCTCGCCGCTGGCCGCCGCCTCCCACCCATCGTGGACGAGCGCGCAGCGATCGGCAAGATCGAAGGTCGCACCCGCCTCCCAGGCGAAATCGAGCCGCTCCGGCGGAACGCCGCACTCGGCCTCGAGCGCCGCGCGCAGATGCGCGTACTCGCGCTCGATGCGCAGATCGAGGGCGATGGGACAGAGGAGTGGCGAGCCATGACATTCGGGGCCGAGCTCGCACGGCGTCACCTCGTGGGACAGGGCGTGGATCTCGCGGCGCAGGCGATCGCAGCGGACGATGGCGGATCCAGCGCCGCTCCCAACCATCTCCGACGGGCCGGATGGAGCCGGGGGGGCGGATGCCTGGCCCGCGGCAAAGAGCGTCGAGGCGGAGACGAGCAGCAGCCCGACGATCAAGAACGACAGGGGAAGCGAGACCAGCAACCGAAAGCGCATGGCTGCACCTCCGTTTCGCGCGCCCTAACGTGTCGAAGCGCGCTTCTGGTTCGATCCTACAGCAAGCGCCCGGACGAGCGACACAAAATCGGCCCGGATCGATTGGCTCCGATCCTGATGGGTCGTCAATCCGACGCTTCGTCGAAAACCGTTCAGCAGGGAGGAGAAGTCATGAGCAGAGCATTGACGGGGAGCTGCCTCTGCGGAGGCGTTCGATATGCGTGCGCCGGTCCGCTCGAGCGGATGGCTCGCTGCTATTGCGCCGAGTGTCGCAAGGCCTCGGGCTGCGAGTTCGCGACGAACGCCGAGGCGGCGACGGGGAGCTTCCGGCTGCTCGCCGGCGCGGATCGGCTGCGCGAGTACGAGTCGTCGCCGGGCCAGCTGCGCGTCTTTTGTGGGCGATGCGGATCGCCCGTCTACAAGCGCTATGTCGACGATCCGGAGAGGGTCCGGATCCGGACGGGACTCCTCGACGACGGCTTCGACGAAGTCCCGCAGCTGCAGGTCTTCACCTCGGAGAAACGTCCTTTCACGCTCGTCGACCCATCGATCCCGAGCTTCGAACGCGGCTTCGTCCCGCCCGAGCCGGACTAATCGCCCTCGTTCTGGCTCCGCTCGTGACGCCGGACGAGCCAGGTCGCAACGAGCACCGGGGCCGTCAGGCCGAGACAGAGCCATCCGATGGCGTTCGGGAGCGCGCCCGGCGGCAGGAAATACTTGGCGGCGATCCATTCGAGCGTCGCGAAGAACGCAAAATAGGCGACGACCAGCGGCGGCCGTCGCCAGGCCCGGAAACGCAGCATGTAGAGCGAAGCGAGCAGCAGACCGACGCCGATGGAATTGACGAGGCCGTTCACGCCCCGCTCCGCCCGGGAGCGCCCGGCTCGGCAGCGGCAGCCGAGAGCGCGCGCCGGACGTCGAGACGTTCTGGCCCGTGCTCGAGGAATACGGGGACACCGTGGTACTCGAAGCCCGGGGCGAACTCGAGCTGGCCGACATCGAAGCGGCGAACGAACGCGCGCAGGGCCTCGCAGCCGACGAGTCGCGCCGTGCTCGCGCCGATGCAGAGGTGGGCGCCGCCCGAGAAGGTCAGATGCTGCGGGGCGCCGCGGTCGAGGCGGAATGCGTCGGGATCGTCGTAGACCGCCTCGTCGCGATTCGCGGACAGGATGCCGAGGGCGAGTCGCTGGCCCTTCGCGAGGGGGATGCCGCGCAGCTCGGTGTCCCGCATGACGTTGCGCAAGACGAAGAGCACCGGCGGATCGAGGCGCAGCGACTCCTCGACGGCGGCCGGAACGAGCGCGGGATCGGCCTTCAGCGCCGCATGCAGCGCCGGGTCCCGCAGCGCGCGATAGAGCAGGCTCCCGACCATGTTCGTCCCGGTCGAAAATCCCCCGACGATCAGCTGCACGGCGAGCGTCCGCAGCACCGTCGGAGAGAGCGGCCGCCCGTCGAGGGTCGCCCGGACGAGCCGCGCGAGCACGTCGTCCGGCGCGTCCGGCCGCCGACGCTCCTCGACGAGCGCATCGAGATAGGCCGCGAACTCGGGGAAGCCGCCGGCGATCCCCTCGCCCCGCTCGCTGCGATGATCGGCGGGCCAGTCGCTGTGGAGCAGCTCCTTCGCCCAGTCGATCAGCTGCTGCGAGTCGGCTTCGGGCACGCCCAGCATGTGGAGCGAGACGTCGTTGGGCAGGCGGTCGCAGATCTCGGACACCAGCTCCGACGAAGGCTTCGCAGCGATCGCCTCGACGAGCGCTTCGGCTCGCGAGCGGGCGTAGGCCTGCTGAGCGGCGACGAAGGCGCGCGTGAAGCCGGTCCGCATGACACGCCGGAGCAGCGGATGCCGCGGCGGGTCCATCTCGCCCAGCATGCGCTCCTCTTCCGGGATGTCGACGCGCTTGAATCCGTTCGCGTTGCCGAAGGTCACCGGATCCCGGAGCACCTCCCAGCAGTCGTGCCAGCGCGCGACATAGAGCAGGGTCGGCGAGAGCCGGACGATGGGGCTCGTCGCCCGCCACGCCCGGACGACTTCGTGCATGGACTGGCTCTGGCGATGATCGAAGAGATCGATCTCCGGGACCTCGACTGCACTCGCTGCCATCTGGATGCTCCTTCCGTTCTCGTTCTCGTTCTCGTTCTCGTTCTCGTTCTCGTTCCTGCGCGATCCCAGGCGAATCCGACCGACGCGAGGCGCGCCGGGACGGCGAATCGTCGCCCGCGGCGTTCGTGGATTCTCCCCGATGAGGCCGCTCGGGGGCAACCCCGCCCGCGAAGGCCGTCCGAGCGGGGCTGGATCCCCTTCCACTTCACGGATAAGCTGACCGGGTGAAGGCCAGACGTCCCTCGCTCGATTTCGATCACGCCCCCGCGCGCTGGATCCCGGACGCGCCCGGCTACGCCTATCAGCTCGACGCGGCCTCGACGATGTTGCCCTATCTCGAGCCCTACCTGATCCGCGTCCAGAAGCTCGCACGGGAGCGCCTCGATTCCGCGCAGCACGCCGATCTGATCCGGGCGATCGACCTGTTCAATCAGCAGGAAGCGAACCATTTCCGGCTGCACGCGAAATACAACGAGGTCCTCCGCCGCCATTACCCGGGTCTCGAATCTTTCGAGGCCGGGATCAAGGCCGACTTCGACCGCTTCCTGCGCGAGAAGAGCCTCGCCTGGAACCTCGCCTACTGCGAGGGCTTCGAGTGTACGGGCCTCGTCTCGGCGGAGTTCTTCTTCGGACCGGCCGAGCCGTTCCTGCGGACGGCCGATCCTGCCGCCCGCGGCCTCTGGGCATGGCATCTCGCGGAAGAGTTCGAACATCGGAGCGTCTGCCACGACGTGCTGCGCGCCCTGCATCCCGGCCTGCTGCGGCGGCTGCGCGGCTACTTCGATTTCCTGATCCATCTGCAGCGTTATGCCGACCGCGTCGCGGCCCATCTCAAGGCCGTCGACCGCGAGCGCGGAACGTATCCGCATGCGGCCGACGAGAAGGATCGCGCCTTCGATCGCGTCCGGAGTCGCTTCATGCTGCCGCGGCTCGCGCGCATCCTGCTGCCGACCTACGACCCGGCCCCTCGAGCGATGTCGCCCTCGCTCGAGGCGGCGCTCCGCTTCTACGAAGCGCGCTGATCGGCGGCCTCGGGCCGGCCCGAGCGCGCCCTGCCCGGCGGCGAGGCTGGCAAGTCGTCGCCTCGGCCGAGAGGCGCGCGAAGGCGGGCCATCTGCGGACGCGGGCTACAGCAGCCCCGCCGCCAGCCCGACGCCGATCCCGACGAGCAGCGCCGCGACGAGGACGCGGATCGATTCCAGCGTGACCTTCTCGAGCAGGCGGGATCCGAGATAGGCGCCGAGGAACGCGGCGAACGTCGCCGCTCCGACGAGCGGCCATTCGAAGGACGCGCCGGCATCGATGAAGCGCAGGCCGTAGATCCCCGTGCGCGCGAGATCGACCGCGATCGCGATGACGACACCCGTCGCGACGAAGGCTTGCTTGTCGAGCCCCGCCTTCAGCAGGAAGAGGCTCCGAAACGCCCCCTGATGCCCCGAGAGTCCGCCGAAGAATCCGCTCACGAGACCGCCCGCCGGTAGCCATCTGGGGTCGAGCGTCGCTCTCGCCAGGCGGGGAGAGGATTCGACGGCGACGAAGAAGAGAATGAGAAGGCCGGTGACGAGCCCGACGGAAGTGATCGAATGCATTCGCCCGAACAGGGCGTAGTCCGCGAGCGGAGCCGAATCCGAGAGTCGACCGAGCACGAGGGCGCCGATGAACGCCGCGACGACAGCCGGGATTCCGAAGCGGAGGAAGACCGCTCCGCTCGCATGCCGACCCAGCAGGATCGCCTTGAAGACGTTGTTCGCGAGATGGACGACGGCCGTCAGCGCGATCGCGAGCTCGACCGGAAAGAAGAGCGCGACGACCGGCATCAGGAGCGTCCCGAGACCGAAGCCCGAGAAGAGCGTCAACAGCGATGCCGCGAAGGCCGCGAGCGGGACGACGAAATACTCCACGCGAATCCTCCGGCGGGGCTCCCCTGCTCCTTCGCGCCGGGCGCCTCAGGCCTCGGGAACCGCGAAGCTCGCCGGAAAATTGTGTTGCCAGGCGCGGAACTCGCGACGCGCAGCGATCTTCCAGCCTTCCTCGGTCCGCGCGAGCTCGTCTTCGAACCAGATGCCCGAGAAGGCGATCTGACGCCCACCGTCCGGCGACGGCACCGAGATCGGGATGATCTGCAGATGCCGCGAGGTCGCCCGGTCGCCGTCGACCCGGATGCGGAAGTTCGTGCAGTAGTGCTGGTACTGCGGATAGGGGAAGTTCGCCTTCGAGAGGACGGCGGAAGCCCAGCTGCGGATCGCCTTCGGATCGCCCTTCGCGCCTCCATTGCCGGACCAGTCGATCTCGGCATCCGCGACGTAGGTCGCTTCCCAGCGATCCCAGTCGCGTTCGTCGATGGCCGCCGCCTCCTCGGTGATCAAATCCAGGATGAGGAATCGATCGGACATCTCCTCGAGCGAGAGTCGCTGTTTGCCTGCTGCGACGGGATTGCTCATGACTGCTCCTTTTTCAGTGGATCGGCCCGGCGCACGATCCCGATCACGGATGGCTCGCCGCGGCACGGACGACCCGGCGCGCTTCATCGAAGAAGAACACCTCGGCGGCCGGGCCACGCACGCCGCGATAGCGCAGCACGACGCAATCGGCCCCCGCGAACGTCTCGAGCAGCTCGAAATGGAGATCCGGCGCCGCGGCCAATGCCTTCTCCCAGTAGTCCGCGATGGCCGGCTTGCCGCGGAGCACCCCCGACGCCTCTCCCGCCAAGAGCGCGATCCGGGGCGACGACATCACGAAATCCTCGCTGTAGTGCGCCAGGATCCGTTCGAGATCATGGCTGTTCCACGCTTCGATCCATTCCTGCGCGAAACGCGTCGCGAACTCGCGGCCGATCATCCCCGCACCATCGAGTCGAAGGGAACGACCGTCGCCTGCGGCGTCTCGATCTCTCCCTCGGGCAGGAAGAAGCGCCAGAAGACGATGCCGAAAGGACGCCCTTCGCTGTCGAGCCAGTTCGGAACGCCGGGATCACGATGAGCGAGCACGATCCGGAGCGATCCATCGGGCTCGAGCGTCGTCTGCTTGCGGTTGAGGCCGATCTGGCGATTCACGTAGTCGTAGGTCATCTGATGACGCGTCCAGAGACAGACATAACCGCTTCGGCAGGCCGGCCAGCGCGCGGTGATGATCAGCGCTTGATCGGGCCCGATGACGTAGGGCGCCATCGAATACGCCGCGTCGAAGGCCGCCAGCCCCATCGATCCGGGCTTCACCGGCTTCGGAAACACGTTCGGCACCTTCGAGACGAAGGCCGGCTGCTCGCGGTTCGCCATCGGCGGCATCCCGAGCGTCCGCGCCCGAACGAACCCGGCGACCCGCCGGATGCCCGCCGCGATCGAGGCGTCGTTCGGCGTCTCGACCGGCTTCTGAACGCCGCCGGCCACCTCGATCGAGAGCGGAACGGACCGCAGGTCGTCGGCGGCCGCAGTCCGTTGCTCTTCGAAATAGTGACGCGTCGTGATCCGATTCGCGTTCGCAGGGAGCGCGAGCCAGTTCTTCGGCTGCGACGGACCGCCGAGGAAGATCTCGAACGACCCGTCCGCCGCGACGTCGAACATCGTGTCGTTGATGACGCCGTTCGTCCCCTCGCCGAGGGTCCCGTCACGGGGCCCCGTCTCGACCGTGATCGAGACATAAACGGCGCCGGCCATGTTGCCGCGAACGCGATAGGTGAGGCCGTGGCGGACCGGCGCTTCGAAATAGATCGCGTCGGGATTGTCGCCGGTGAATTTCCGCGTCGGCGAGACGATCTTGCGAAAGGTCGGATGGTCCGGGTCGTCCTCGAAATGGCTGACGAGCCCGCCCTGCAGCATGTGCATCACCGCGCGGGTCCCCTCCGCGATGTCTGCGTCGCTGTTCAGATTCCACTCCGGGCCGAGATAGCGCTGGTCGACTTCGCGGAGCAGGTCGATCAGCTCGTGGAGGGCCTTGCGGGATTCGGACATTGGGGGCTCCTTTGGTTCCAGGGAGAAGTCGGAAACGGGAAGATCATGCAGACGATACGAGCCCGGGGCGGATCGAAGAATCGAATGGAGGATCACAGCTCGCGACGACGGATCGACCTCGTTCGAGGGCCCTTGCCGACAATCTCCCCGACCACTGAGCGATTAATGAAGAGCGGAGGTTTCGGCAACCTTCACGCCTGCCTCTCGATCAATAGACCTCCAGCTTCCTTTGGCAACAACCTCGTGATTCGGAACGATGATCCTCCGAGAGAGAGGAGCAGCGTTCCGAAAGATCCGCTGGCTTTCCCGTCGATGACCAACCAGCCATCCGATCCGAGAATGGGCGCGGATGGCATCTACGCCCCGAACCACCGGGAATCTGGAGACACACTTACTTCCACGATCGCCTCGTCTCCAGAGGGCGAAAACGCTTCGCCATGAGCATCGAGACTCTCGAGATAGAGCTCGATGGCCTCGCGAACGGATGAGAGTGCCTCCTGCCGGGTCGGCCCCTGGGAAACGCAACCAGGCAGCGACGGTACCCGTGCGACGAAGACGCCGTCCTCATCCTGCTCGAAACAGACTCGGAATTTCATCGCGATCTCCTTGAAGCAGGACGTTGCCCCCCTGACTTTCTCGAGCTCATCGCTTGACGGATCATCGGTCAGCGGAGAGTCCGCGCGAATGGGCTCTTCGGGAGCAGATGGGCCACCTCGAGGCCGTACGAGACGCGCTTTCCGGGAGGCGAAGCGCTGCGGATCGACGGCGGAGGAGGGATGGAGGGGGGATCGCAGAACATGGCATCAGATCATTCAAGTTCTTTTGCTTGTTGGCGGCCGCGCAGGCGACGTCTTAGCGCGTCGATCTCTCCCTTCATTTTCATTGGGTCGCAAGCCGAATAGATTTCCAATAGATGCAACAGGCCGGCGGGATTCGGAACGCCAGCGGGAACAATGGAGTACTCCCCGTATTCGACCGTGCTGAATAGACCGAAGAGGAATCTACGGATTCGGTTTGGTCGGATCCAAACGACCCTGTAAGGGATGGCATCCTGGTCATAGAGGGCACGAATTTCGGCGGCGGCATCAGGCGGTTCGATCTCGATCTTCGCCTGCGCGATCGATTCGAACACGAACAACACGGGCTCGTCCATCAGGGCAATGAGCATCGAGCGTTCCGCAAACGGTGCGCAGGCAACCTGCGAGTCCGCGCCAAAGAGGTCTGGCGAGCGTACAGCGGTCGCTACGAGGCCGCACGAGCGGCCCATTTCGGAGTGCGGAGGATCGATGACGGCGCAGCCCTAGACGGTCTCGGTCTCGGATTCGTCCAACTAGTTTGCGTGTTATTCGCCTCCTTGCTTTTTCTTCGCCTCCAAGTAGACGCGAATCGCAGGATTGACGGCCTGGGGAGAGTCGAATTCGGAGGCGACATCGGGATCAAGAACGACCACGTCAGATCCCTTCTCAAGTCTCTCGACGTACTTCCCGCGAAAGCCTTTCGAGAAGTCGTACTCGGCGGCCGGCTCGCCGGCGTCCCTATTCTTTTGCTCATAGTCTCTCCGCTTGCGCGGCGTCGCGAGTCTTGCGATGACGAGACGAACTGACTCTCCACGATCGACGCGGGAGTCGATGACCGGGCCCCCAGCGAAGGTCGACCGCATCAGCACGCATCGGAACTCGTCGTCTGAGTTGCCCGGATCGGAAATCGGTAAGCGGTCGCCGAATGACGTTCTTCCCGTCGACGTTCTGATGCCGTAGATCTCCCTCCTTCATCGAGGAGGGATGTGATGCAAGCGTTGTCGGACGGACGGATTCGCCGCACGGAGTCGGAGTGGCGAGCGGTCGTGGGGAGCTTCGAGTCGAGCGGCCTCTCGGAGGCCGCCTTCTGCCGCAAGGCAAAGGTCTCCCGCAGGAGCTTCCGGATCTGGCGGGCAAGGCTGGCGCCCGTCGGGTCGCCGCCGAGAGTTCTTGCGACACGGCGGCCCCGACCGGCATCGGCCGCATTCGTGGAGTGGCTGGCGCCGAGCTCCTCGACGTCGATCTCGGCGAAGCCCGGCGCGGGGACAGCTTTCGAGCTGGCCCTCCCGGGCGGCGTGGTCGTGCGGTGGAGGGCGTAGCGCGATGTGGCCCCGAGAGTCGTCGCGCCGGATCTTCGCCTTCACCGAACCGACCGACATACGGA
This sequence comes from uncultured Spirochaetaceae bacterium, assembly GCA_964519695.1. Classification (GTDB taxonomy): domain Bacteria; phylum Myxococcota_A; class UBA9160; order UBA9160; family UBA4427; genus UBA4427. Next base: position 2,341 of record CAZFKD010000098.1, on the reverse strand, counting down.
AGTCCTTCCAGGGACTGCTCGCCCTGGTTCAGCACGTCTTCCGCGATCACGATCCCCACTCGGACAGCCTCTACGTCTTCGTCAACCGACGAGGCAACTTCTTGAAGGCGATCGCCTGGGATCGAACCGGCTTCGTGCTCGTCGCCAAGAAGCTCGAGCACGGTCGCTTCGTCTTCCCCGATCCGTCGAGCTCGCAAGAGCTGTCGGAGAAGACATTTCGGTTCCTGCTCGACGGGATTCGTCTTGGCATCCGACGTTAGGTGTGTTATTCAGATTTCATGACGCGAGACGGGCTCGAGCAGGCGAAGCGGGAGGATCTGATCGAGATCGCTTTGTCGGCTCACGCGGCGCACCAGGCGGCGGAGAGAACCGCCGAGCAGGAGAAGGCCCGCCGTCTCGAGGCCGAGCGCCAGCTGGCCTGGTTCAGGAAGCAGCTCTTTGGGACGAAGTCCGAGAAGCGCCTCGGCCCGATCGCCGAGGTGATTCAGCTCTCGCTCGGCGAAGCGGCCCAGGCAGAGACCCGAGCGGCCGAGCAGACCCTCACCGTCAAGGCCCATGCCCGGGTGATCGCGAAGGCGACGCAGCCCAAGGAAGAGCCCGCGCTGCGCTTCGACGACTCCGTCCCGAAGACCCGCCGCGTGATCCTCCCGCCCGAGGTGGTCGGCCTCGACGAGAGCCAGTACGAGGTGATCGACGAGCGGGTGACGCAGCGGCTCGTCCAGATCCCCGCCGCCTACCGGGTCGACGAGATCGTGCGCCCCGTGGTGAAGCTCAAGGCGCAAGAGCGGATCGTGACGGCCCCGGCCGAGCTGGGCGTGCTCGAGCGGAGCCTGGCCGGTGTGAGCGTCCTCGCAGGCCTGCTCATCGACAAGTTCCGGTTCCACCTCCCCCTCTACCGTCAGCATCAGCGGATGGAGGCGGCGGGGGTCCACATCGCGAGGTCGACGCTGACCGACTGGGTCCATCGCTCGATCGATCTCCTGCGCCCGATCTACAACGCCCAGCTCGCCTCGATCCTGAAGAGCAAGGTCCTGGCCATGGACGAGACGCCGGTCAAGGCGGGTCGCAGCGGCCAGGGCAAGATGAAGCAAGGCTACTACTGGCCCGTCTACGGGGATCAGAACGAGCTGGCCTTTCCATTCGCGACCTCGCGGGGCCACCGGCACGCCGTCGACATCCTGGGCAAATACTGCGGCACGTTGATCTCGGACGACTATGGCGCCTACGAGAAGTACGCGGCGAAGCGGGACGAGGTGACCCGGGCCTCGTGCTGGGCCCACGTGCGGAGGGGGTTCGTCGAGGCGGAGGACATGGAGCCGACGCGCGTGGCGAGGGTGCTCGAGTGGATCCGGGAGATCTATCGGGTCGAGGAGGAGATCCGCGAGCAGAAGCTCGAGGCCGAGGCCAAGCTGGCGCGCCGAGCCGCCGAGAGCCGTCCGCTCGTGGCCGAGCTGTTCGCGTGGCTGACGCAGGAACTCGTCGCCTCGGCGCTGCTGCCGACGAACCCGTTCACGCAGGCGGCCCGGCACGCGATCAAGCTGCGCACCCCGCTCGAGGTCTTCCTCTCCGATCCGGCCGTTCCGATCGACACGAAGCATCTCGAGCGCGGGCTGAGGCCGATCCCGATGGGACGGAAGAATTGGCTGTTCTGCTGGACCGAAGTGGGCGCGGAGATGGTCGGGATCATCCGGAGCCTGATCACGACCTGCGTGCTGCACGAGGTCGATCCGTACACGTATCTGGTCGACGTGCTACAGCGGGTCGCGATCCACCCCGACCGCGAGATCGAGGATCTCACGCCGCGACTCTGGAAGGCGAAGTTCGCAAAGCAGGCCTTGCCGTCACCGGCACTCGCGGACTGAGATCGGGCGGCTGCGCAAGGACGTCGTTCGGCGACCGCTTACGGAAATTGTTGACGAGAGAGGGTCAAGGAAAGCGGTTTAGGCTTCGTCAAACGAGACCCCGTGCTTCTCGCGATTGGCTGCGTCCCTCTCGGGATCTCCTTCGACACCTTGAATCGCACGGCTGCGAGCTTCTCAGAGAGGGCAGCCGGCACTCCGTCTACATCAATCGACGGACGAATAAGGTCTCGACGATTCCGCGGCACAACGAGATCAATAAGTTCTTGGCACGCAAGATATGTCGCGATCTTGAGGCGCCAGATCCGGCTGTATAACGGATCGCAGATCAGCGGCGATCCGCGCCATTGAGGTTTGAAACAACGTACACCGGCTAACGCCAGGCTGCACGGCGGTCGAAAGATCTCGTCCTAGGATCGTCCGTCTGTATTCGCTGGTTATGCGGCGCGGATGGCACGACGCCACAATTCACACCCCAGTCC
>CAZFKD010000097.1:0-11100 GCA_964519695.1 uncultured Spirochaetaceae bacterium | reverse complement strand
GTATCCGTCCAGCGAACCGCATAGCTGACGCTCCCGCTGCATCGGAGTAGATCTATGCGGCATGAAGACAACCCGAAGACCGAGAGAAGAGTGGCGGCGTCACGTTCGCGGATGGAAGGCGAGCGGGCTGTCGGCCAGTGAATACGCCGCGAAGGCCGGCCTCAACCCAAACACGTTCAGCTGGTGGCGATGCCAGCTTGCGAAAGAGCCTGCGGCGACGACGGGGGCACGCGGGGGCCATCGTCGCGTCCGGCCCATTCTCGAGCTGGTGGAGCTTACTCAGGCTCAGACGGTCGAGGCGATCGAGTCCGGCAGTCCGGGGATGGATCGGCTCGAGCTCGACGTCGCCGGGATCGTCGTGCGGGTGCCAAGGAACTTCGAGGCCGAGTCGCTGACGCGCCTGCTCCAGGTGCTGGAGGCACGGCGATGATCCCCGCCTCGGTTCGCATCTTCGTCTGCACCGAGCCCCAGGACATGCGGCGCAGCTTCGATGGCCTGGCCCTCGCCGTGCGAGAGGTTCTCGGCGAAGACCCGCAGAGTGGCGCGCTCTTCTGCTTCGTCAACAAGGGGATGAACCGGCTGAAGATCCTGTGGTTCGACACGAACGGGTACTGCCTTCTCTACAAGCGACTGCACCGTGCTTCGTTCGTGTTGCCTGGATCCCGGAGAGAGGGATCGGTTCGGATCGACGGCGGCATGTTGGCGAAGCTGATCGCGGGCGTGGCCCGGGAGGGACGGCGACGACAGCGCATGACGGGTTGATCGACAGAGACGCTTGTGTTAGTTGTCTCGTCGTGATGCAGGATGCAGCCGCGATCAACGCCACGATCGGTTCGGATCTCGAGAGTGAGCTCGAGGCGCTCCGTGTGGCGGTCGAGAAGCTCTCGACCGAGCGGGAGCAGTACCGCGAGCTCTACCTTCAGATGCTCGAGATCAACCGCAAGCTCGAGCTCGGGATCCTGTCCCAGAAATCCGAAAGGCTATCGCCGGACCAGTCGCAGCTGACGTTGCAGCTTCTGGCGAGCTTGCTCGGGAAGAACGAGCCGGAGAGCGCGGCCACGAACGCGCCGAGCAGTGAGCCGCCCGCCCAGGCGAAGCCGCGCCGGCCGCCGACCGGCCGAAGGATGGCGCCCGAGAACCTGCCGCGGGTCGAGATCGAGATCCTGCCCGAAGAGGTCCGACGCAAGGGACTCGACGCCTTCGTGCGCATCGGCGAGGAGCGGCGGGAGGTGATCGAGCGGCGGCCCTGCTCGATGGTCGTCGTGGAAATCGTGCGGCCGAAGTACGTGGCCAAGGACGAAGCAGTGAACGCTTCGCAGACGGTGCAGATCGCCGAGCCGCTGGAGCTGCCGATCGAACGCGGCGTCGCGGGGCCGGGACTGTTGGCCGACTCGCTGGTGCGCCGCTTCCAGGACCACCTTCCCCTGAACCGTCTCGAGGGCATCTATGCCCGCGAGGGCCTCACGATGGCCCGCTCGACGCTGTGCAGCTGGCACGATCAGCTGGCGGATCTGGTCCGGCCGCTGGTCGAGGCGATGTGGCAGGACGCCTTGAGCAGCTCGCCCTACCTGTGCACGGATGCGACCGGCGTCCTCGTCCAGGCCAAGGAGCGCTGTCGCAAGGGAAACTTCTGGGTGGTGGTGGCTCCGGAGCGGCACGTTCTCTACCGCTACTCGGCAAAGCACGACAGCGCGGCCGTGGATGGGCTGCTCTCGGGCTACAAGGGCTACCTGGTCGCCGATGCGCACTCGGTCTACGACCACCTCTACGCCGATGGCGAGGTGGTCGAGGTCGGCTGCTGGGCGCATTGCCGGCGCTACTTCTTCAAGGCACTCGGCTCGGACCCCGAGCGGGCCCGGGCGGCGCTGGCCCATATCCGGGGTCTGTTCGATCTGGAGCGGGCCCAGGCGACGGCGCCTCGCAAGAAACGCCTGGCCGAGCGGCGGACTAAGAGCCGGCCCTTGGTCGAGGGGTTCTTCGCTTGGTGCGATGCCGCGCGCGACACGGTGCTCGACGAGACGCCGATCGCCAAGGCGATCCGCTATGCGCTGAACCAGCGCGAGGCCCTCAGCCGGTTCCTCGAGGACGAGCGGCTGCCGATCCACAACAACGGCTCGGAGCTGGCCCTTCGCCGCCAGGCCGTGGGTCGCAAGGCCTGGCTCTTCGTCGGCAGCGACCACGGCGGCGAGGTGAATACGACGTTCGTGACGCTGCTGGCCAGCTGCCAGCTCCACGGCATCGAGCCGTGGGGCTATCTGCGCGACCTCTTCTGCTTGCTGCCGCGCTGGAAGAAGAGCGACGTCCTCGCGCTCTCGCCCCTGCACTGGCGCAAGACCTGCGAGCAGGAGCACACTCAGCAGCTCCTCGCCCAGAGCCTGATCCGAAGCATTACGCTCGACGACTGACATCCCGGGGACAGATAGCGACTCCCGAGCGGGAGATCGCTACGCGGTTCGTCGGACGGATACTATTATTTTGCGAGGAAGCGCGCTCGTAGGCCCGTAGGGCCCAGAGGCGCAGACTGAATGGCAGAGCAAGTCGAACTCGAACTCGCACTTTGGCGGTTCGGTTCCCCCCACCCATCCAACCGTCCGAATTGCCTCCACAGACAAATCCGAGCCGCGGCGCCCCTTGGGCCCCAAATCCGCGGTCTCTGGTTCGGATCCGTCAGACCCGATCGCCCAAGACCCCGCGAAATCGCGCGCTTTTTCCGCATGGATCGCGCCCCCGGGCCCGAAGCCTCGAGAGACGCAGACTGAATGGCGGAGAGACATGAATTCGAATCTCCGGTAGGACGGTCTCTCCCGTCCCGACCCATGACCCGCGGGAAACGAGACGCCTCATGGCGACCCCCTGGCGGCACGATAAGATGTACATTGACTTGTACATCCCGGAGGCTACCGAATGGCATCCACCAAGGTCTCCGTCGCCGAAGCCCGCCAGAACTTTGCCCGACTCATCAAGCGCGCCGAGCACGGCAACGCCATCGAGATCACTCGCCGCGGAGAGCGCGTCGCCGTCTTGCTGTCCGCCTCCGAGTACGCCGCGATCACAGGCGAGCGTTCTTCGTTCATCGAGGCAGCCATGCAGGTCCGCAGTCGCCTGGGCGTCGAATCGCTCGGCATCGGAGACGCGGAGTTCGACGATCTTCGAGAGGATTCGCCGGGGCGAGATATCTCCCTGTGACGCTCCGCTACCTGCTCGACACGAACGTCCTCTCCGAGCCGATCAAGTCGCACCCGAACGAGAGAACACTCGAACGTCTCTCCGAACACGACGGCGAGTTCGCGACGTGCTCAGTCGTCTGGCATGAGCTGTCGTACGGAGCCGCTCGACTGGCGGCCTCGAAGAAGCGACGCGCGATCGAGGCCTACCTCGAGGAGGCGGTGCGAAGCACGCTCCCGATCCTTCCCTACGACCAGGAAGCAGCAACCTGGCACGCCAAGGAGCGGGCACGTCTCTCGAGGAGCGGCCTGCCGCCATCGGCCGCAGACGGTCAGATCGCGGCCATTGCCCAGGTGAACGACCTTGTCCTCGTGACCGCGAACGTCAGGGATTTTCGTCGCTTCAAGGATCTCGTCGTCGAGGACTGGTCCCGCTGAAACCGGTGATCCTGCGGCCCGGAAAGAGAATCGGTTCGGAATATCGACCACCGCAACGGCGACGAGACGGCTCTTCTCCCCTTCGACCTCGACGCCGGCCGCCTTCGACAGGATGCGACGAGTCATCGCCGGGGCTCGAGATCGAGCTTCGCACGTCATTCGATCCAGATTCGACTGAAATTCGCGTCGGCCCGGCCGAATCAAGCGGCAAATGCGCGAATGACGTTCGAATGTCGGACGGCGTGATAGGCGCCCGCTTTCGCCGGTCCATGAGAACCGAACCGCCGCATGAGCGGCCAGAGACGAAGGCGACGAATGGTGCTTCGCGGGCGCGTCATTCGCGGTCTCTGGTTCGGATCCCATGAACCCGATCCGCCAAGACCCCGCGAATTCGCGGCATTATTCCGAATAACAAACGTCCCGAGCTCGAGAGCTCCAGAGACGCAGACTGAATGGCGGAGAGAGTCGAACTCGAAGTTGCACTTTGGCGGTCTGGGCCGGATTCAGCGGAGGTTCCTGCCGGACCAGACCCCTCTGGTCGCCAATCCCGGAGCCGCCCTCGGGGAGACCGTTCGAGATGCCGATGGGCTGCGTGCTGCGCGCCGGTAGCGGAGCCTCAATTGAACCCCCTTGAATCCCGATATTAGCCTTGGCTATTTATTATCTCGATGTAATATCTGGTCCCGAGCGCGGAGTGCTGCGGATTGACGGATGTCGAGTACACGGACGAATTCGGGGCTTGGTGGGAGGCACTCACGGAACCTGAGCAAGAGAGCGTCGCCTATTCCGTGGGCCTCCTCGAAGCGAAGGGCATGGCCCTGGGATACCCGCACTGCTCGAGGATCAACGGTTCGAAGCACGCCCACATGCGAGAACTCCGCGTCCAGCACCAAGGACGGCCCTACCGAGTCTTCTACGCCTTCGATCCGCGACGAAAGGCGATTCTGCTCATCGCCGGTGACAAGACAGGAGACGGCCGTTTCTACGAGAGAATGATTCCGGAAGCCGACCGATTGTACGACGAGCACCTGGACGAATTCGCAGGGGAAGTCGACGACTAGGCGGCCACCCTTCAATACGAGGCAATCTCAACATGGCGCGATCCTTCAAGAAGCTACGAGACCAGATGAGCCCCGCTGCCCGCGAGCGGGTCGATCAGCGAGTGCGCAACACGCTCCTCGAGATGAGTCTTCAAGAGATGCGGCAGAAGGTCTCGGGCAAGACACAGACTGAGCTGGCGGACCTGATGGAGGTGACGCAGGGCGCAATCTCACAACTCGAAGGTCGCGACGACGTTCTTCTCAGTAAGCTCGCGCAGTACGTGCGCGCCCTGGGTGGTCATCTCGAGCTGGTGGCGCGCTTTCCGGACGCCGACGTCCGCATCACCCAGTTCGATCAAGACGACGAGGACTCCGCGGCAACAGGGACGTGAGCGTTTCTGCCGCCGCCCTTCGCGAGTAGACCTTCGGTTCTCTACTTTTCGCTGAGCTGACTCGGCCACAGAGACATCTGAATAACAAAGATCGAATCGGCGTCGATCAGGCCCAACTCTGGTTCGAGGTCGAATGGCCTCATTCATCAGAGCTCCGCAGATTCGCCCGATCTTCTGGCCACCTCGGATGGTCCTGGTGGGAAGTCTCTGCTCGGCTCACCTGGGTGACTGAGAGCATTGAGCACGAACTCATACATTCGCGGTTCGGTTCCGACTCCCCATCCAACCGCGCGAGTTGCCTCCACAGATTAATCCGAGTTGCGGCGTCCTTTGGGCCTCGGATCCGCGGTCTCTGGTTGGATCCCGGCGATCCGATCGCCTAAGACCCCGCGGAATCGCGGCATTATTCCGACTAACAAACGTCTCGAGCTCGAAAGCTCCAGAGACGTAGGTACGGTGGCGGAGAGAGTGGGATTCGAACCCACGGTAGGTTGCCCTACACACGCTTTCCAAGCGTGCGCCTTCGACCGCTCGGCCATCTCTCCGGGTGCCGCTCGCCAAGCCACCTGCCCTTCCGCATGGGCCGGAGGGCTGGGCCGGGATCGACGGCCGGGAGCCTACCGCGCCTCGGCGCGGGGCGATACCCGGCCTTCGACGGTGGCCCGCGCCCCGCCGTTCGCGCCCCGGGCCCAGGAGCCGGGCCCGAGAGGGCCGCGCGGCGCCTTCGCGCCGATCCGTCGGTCCCGGGCCCTCCGGATTCGCGCCCTGCAGCCGTGAGCGCGACCGGGCAGTCCGCCTCAGCGCCCTCGGCCGGCCGCGGTCGGCCCCGATCGGCCCGCTGCCCCAATTGGCCCTCGACCCGAGCTGCGCCCGGGTCCGACGCTCGCGTTGGTGCGACACGCACTGGCGTGCCAGCGTGTGCCCGCACGCTCGGCTGCCCCTGGAGGCTTCCCATGCCCATCGGTCGCCGTTCCCGGACCTCCCGCGATCGCCTTCGTCGATCGATGGCCTTATGCGCATTCGTCGCTCGATTCGGCCCGCGTCGCCGCGATCCGATCGCCCTCCCGGCGCCCCGAAGAATGGCCCCCATCCCCCGGAGCTCCAGCATGTCGCATCTCGTCGCCCTTCTCCGAACGTCCCGCTCCGTCGCCCTGCTCGGCGCCGGTCTGCTCGCCTTCGGCCTCTCGACGGGGCCGCTCGGCTGCGCGAGCGATGGAGCGCGCCCGCCCGTCTCGAGCAGCGCGCGCCGCGGCGTCGCCGAGCGGACCTCCGACGGCCTCGAGCTCGCGAAGAGCACGAAGCGATCGGTCCTCTGGGTCAAGCCCGACCATCATCTCGGGCGCTACGACGAGGTCATCGTGCAGGTCGCGGGCTTCCTCTACGCCAGCGGACAAACGCCGCTCTCGGCGGCCGAAGAAACGGAGGTCGGCGAGATGCTGGCCGGGACACTGGCGGGGATCACGGCGAACAGCCCCGTTCGCCCGACGCGGACCCCCGGCCCCTGCGCCGTCGTCGTCAATGTCGGGCTCAAGGATCTGCGACTGCATACGTCGGCGGAGTCGGGCTCGAGCACGAGCTTCGTCTCGTCGTTCGGCTCGGCGACGCTCGTCGTCGAGTTCCGCGACTCGATGACGGACGCGCCGCTGCTCCGCTTCATGGCCGCCCGCGGCCTCGGCGGCGGCGCGGGCGCGGGCCGGGCCGGCGCGAACCTGCCGCGTCTCGGCAAGACGCTCGGCGAGATCGCGACCGAGATGGTCGACGAGCTCGCGGTCATCGTGCCCTCGACGACATCGAAGCAGGCCCACGAGTGCAACGACGGGATCTACGCGCTGACGGGTCGGGGTTAGCTCCGGCTCGGATCGCGGGGCAATCCCTCTCGCATCGGCGCGCCGGGCGGGCGTTCGTCCGGAAGGGCACGATCCGAGAGCAATCCCGCGACCTTCTCGCCGCAGCGGATGCTCCCCTCGATCCAGGGATGGTTGAGGTAGTCCCCGCAGAGGAAGATCCCGCCCGCCCCCTGCCCCGCTTCTTCGCCGAGCTCGAGGAACGCGCGCACGCGTGCGATCTGGCCCGGCGAGTAGATCGGCATGGCGTGGGGCCAGCGCTCGATGTGCAGCCCGCGCAGATGGCCCGCATAACGCGGGAAGAGCCGGGACCATTCGAGGGCGACGTCGTGGAACACCTCCTCGTCCGATCGGCCGAGCCAATGGGCGCCGGTCTCGACGTGAAGCCCCATCGTGAAGACGCAGTCTCTGCCGTCGTGACAGCCCTTGCAGGCGTCGTTGGCGCATTCGCTGATGATGACGCTTTCCTTGAAGGGCACCCAGATTCCCTCGAAGTCTTCGGCGACGGCGAGCGGAACGCGGAAGGCGACATCGAGGGTCGCGGCATAACGCGTCTGCGCCAGCAGCGAACGCATGGGGCCCGAGCCGCCCTCCCCGAGCAGCTCGAGGGCGATCGGCGCCGGCACGGCGAGCACGACCCGATCGAAGGCCTCGCCGTCGACCAGAACGCCGGCCTGCAGGCTCGAATCGGGCCTCACAGAACGCACGCGCCGACCGCACCGCACGTCGAGCCTCGCCGCGAGGGCCTCGGGCAGGGCGCTCATGAAGCCCCGGAAGCCCGTCGGAATGAAGCCGTCCCGCCCGACGAAGAGCGCCGCGAGGGCGTCGAAGGCCTTCATCGAGATCGCGTCCGAGCCGTGGAAATGGAAGGTCCGGACGAAGGGATCGACGAGATAGTCCGCGATTTCGCGGCCGAGGCGCTCGGCGACGACGGCGTAGGCGTCGCGGCCCGCGTCTTCGTCCTTGCCGACCGAGAGATCGAAGAAGTCGAGGCGGTCGGTCCAGGCAGTTGCCTTCAGGAAATAGCGCAGAAGCTGCATCCGGGAGGCGAAGGAGACGCCGCGGTAGCGCAGGACGTCGAAGGCGCTCTTCGGCGAGAAGCTCGTCAGCTCCTCGTCGCGGAGGATGCCGCCGGCTCCGGAGACGAAGGGGAAGAGCGTGTCGTCGATTTCGAGCTCGCGGGCGAGCGCATGAAGCCGGTCGTAGTTCGCGAGCAGGAGGTTCGCGCCGACGTCGACCGGGAGCCCCTCCTTCACGACGGTCCGCATGCGGCCGCCGACGGCCTCGCCGGCTTCGAAGACGACGACGGCGTGGCCGCGCTGCGCGAGCCGAAAGGCGCAGGAGAGGCCCGAGATGCCCGCGCCGACGACGGCGATCCTGGACTTCGCGGCCATCAGTCCTGCCCCGCGATCAGGCGATGGGCGAGGCGGCGGCCGGTGCCGATGGTGCCCCCGATGCTGGGCCAGCCGGCGCTCGCGTTGCAGAGCCAGAGGTTCTCGATCGGGGTCTTCGTCGGGCGGCGGGCGGCGTGGACGTGGGCGGGGACGAGGGCGGCGCCGTAGGCGTTGCCATGGGGGGCGTGGACGAAGCGCTCGTTCGTCGCGGGGCTCCCGATCGCGAAGACGTCGACGTGGTCGCGCAGACGGGGGATGAAACGCTCTTCGAGGACGTCGTAGAGATGCTCGCGCAGCTTCTTCTTCTCCCGGTTGTAGGCGCGCGGATCGCGATCCCGGAGAGCGCGCCAATGGGCATGGGGGGCATGGGTCGCGAGCTCGAGGATCTGGCGGCCGGGCGGCGCGAGGCCGGGAGCGTCGCTGTGGAGCGTCGGGGTCGAGAGGAAGAGCCAGGGCGACGAGAGGTCGCCTGCGTCCTGGGCGCGGTAGATCGCGTCGAGGTCGTCATGGGGATAGGACCAGACGTTGTAGGCGCCGAAGCCGTGGTCGCGCAGGTCGATGCCCTCGAGGCCGAGGTAGAGGGTGATGCCGCTGCGGGAATAGGCATAACGCGCGTGCTCGGCGACGAAGCGCTCGGAAAAATGCTCGCGCCCGATCAGCGCGACCGCGGCCTGGGGATCCATGTTCGAGAGGACGCGCTCGGCCCGGAAGCGGGCGCCGTTCTTCGTCTCGACGCGGGCGACGCGGCCCCGCTCGATCTCGATCCGGACGACTTCGTGCTCGAGCAGGACGTCGCAGCCCGGCCGCTCGCGGATCGCGTCGACGACGGCGCCGACGAGGCTCGCGTAGTGGTGGCGCGGGTAGTAGGCGCCTTCGCCGTAGGCGATGACGAGCGTCGCATGCAGCAGCAGCGAGACCTCGGCGGGCGAGAGCAGGTAGTCGCCGGCCTGGCCGGCGAGGATCGTGCGCGCCCGGGGCGAGAGGCCGAGCCGGTCGAAGAGCTGGCCGAGCGTCGCCTTGCGCCAGCGCAGGAGCCGCGGGAAGCGAAACGGCGCCGTCAGCAGGTCCTGCCACGACGGCTTCTCCGGGAGCGCCTCGAGCTCGCGCACGATCTCCGCGACGAGATCGAAATAGCGGTCGAGCGCGCGCTGCTCCGCCGGAAAATCGGCCTTCATGCGGCGCCGGAAGTTGTCCCAGCCTTTGGGGATCCGGTAGCGGGAGCCGGCGACGACGACGTGGTCGAAGCCGTCGGGATCGAGCTCGAGGAACTCGACCCGATCGAGCAGGCCGAGCTCGTCGAGCAGGCCATAGACCTGCCCGCCCGGCGCGCAGCCGAAGATGTAATGGACCTGCGCGCAGAAATGATAGTCGCCGAGCGCGAAGGTATGTGCGTAGCCGCCGGGCGCGTCATGGGCCTCGAGGACGACGACCCGCCGCCCCGACTTCGCGAGCAGCGCGGCCGCGCTGAGCCCCGCCATGCCGGAGCCGATCACCAGGTCGTCGCAGGCGCGCAGCGGCTCGGTCATCCTGCGAGCTTAGTCGCTCTTCGTCGAACGAGGTGAGCGCCCGATCCTGCGACGGCAGTGAGCCGACGGGGTCCGAGCCGCGCGAGGCGGGACATTCGGCCCCAGACGAGACGAGAACGGCACGCGCTTGGGCGAGCGCGACCGTCCTCGCTCGCGTCTATGAGCGCGTCAATCCGCGGCGCGCGACTCCGATGCCGCCGCGGCGGGTCGAGCTCGCGCCATCGCCCCGAGCACAGCGCCATAGACGACGTGGATCGTCAAGCTCGGATACACCGTCTCGAGCCCGAGCGCCCAGGGCGTCGGGTCGCCGAACGCGACCGGAAGCGCGAAGGAATTCAGGACGACGTAGAAGCCTGCGCCGTAGGCCGCCCCGAGCAGCATGCGCGCACGCCGATCGCCCGCCCATGCCCGCCCGCGCGAGAAAAAGACGAGCAGCGGCACCGCCGCGAGCCAGCTGATGACGAGATGCTGAGCGAAGGCGAGCAGGACGTCGAGCGGCGGGCCGACCTCGCCGAACAGGAGCTCGAGCGTCTTGCGTCCGTATTCGTTGACGCGCAGGCCGCGGGCCCGGAACGCGGCGGCGAACGGAATCATCGCGAGACCGGCGAGGCTGTCGGCGACGAACACGTCCCGTCCCAGCGATCGGGGATTCAAATCCCGGCGCCTTCGGTGAAGACGCGTTCGTCGAGGGATTCGGCGGGCGTACCGCGCGAGACGCGACCGGCAGCGATGCCGACGACGAGCACGAAGAGGACGAAGACGAGCTGCGGCGCGGAGGTCGGCGCGGCGGATTTCGCGGCGGCGATCCAGGCGTCGGTCTCGCGCACGAAAATGACGGCGGCCATCACGAAGACGAAGCCGGAGAACGCGCGGCGGAGCGAGCCGGGATCGACGCGGCGGGCGAGCCGCGAGCCGGCGAAGGAGCCTGCGATCGCGGCGGCGGAGATGGAGGCGATGAGCGGGTAGTCGACGGGTACGTGGGCGATGTAGCCGGCGAATCCCGCCAGCGTGTTCATCACGATGATGAGGAGCGAGGTTCCGACGGCAGCGGGCATCGAGAGACCGGCCCAGAGCGCGAGGGCCGGCACGATCAGGAAGCCGCCGCCCGCGCCGACGAGCCCGGTCACGAGGCCGACGCCGAAGCCCTGGGCCAGCAGGCGGATCGGCGAGCGGATCGAGCTGCCGGAATCAACAGCAGACGCGTTCGCGCCGACCTGCGATCCGCCAGGAATGCCAGCACGAACGGCGGCCCCGGCCGACGCGCGCGCGATCGCCGCGCCGGCCGGCGCCGGGCGCCGCCCG
>CAZFKD010000096.1:4045-11131 GCA_964519695.1 uncultured Spirochaetaceae bacterium | reverse complement strand
GCCCGTCGATCGAATCGAAGTCGACGCCCTCGCGGCTGCGGGCGAAGGTCGCGACCAGGCGGTCGAGCCCGCGGACCTTCCCGTGGGGAATTGCGACCCCTTCGCCGATCCCGGTGCTCTGGAGCGCCTCGCGCTCCCGCAGGACCCGCAGCAGGACCTCGCGATCGAGCTGCTTCTCGTGGGCAGCCAGGGCGCCGGCGAGCTCGGCCAGGAGCGCCGACTTCTCGGTCGAAACCAGGTCGAGGATCGACCCCTCGCGGACCAGTATGTCGGTGATCTTCATCGGGCCCCCCCGCTGCGGCGCGCACTCTATCCCGCACCCCGGCAGCCCGCTATCCCAACCGATCCCCCGGATCGATGGGCGCGCGCCCGCGTGCGGAAATCGCCTTCCGACGACCGGACATCGCTTCAGCAGACCTCGCGTCGCTGGGTGGACGAGAGGATGTTCATCGCCTCGCGATATTTCGTCACGGTCCGCCGCGCGATGTCGATGTTGGCCGCCTTCAGCATCTCGGCGATCCGCTGGTCCGACATCGGCCGCGCCGGATCCTCGCTCTCGATGATCTTGCGGATCTTCTCCTTCACCGACTCGGAGGCGAGCGCCTCGCCGTCGAAGCGATTGATGCTCGAGTTGAAGAAGTACTTGAGCTCGAAGATGCCCTGCGGTGTATGGACGTATTTGTTGGTCGTGACGCGCGAGACCGTCGACTCGTGCATCTCGATGTCGTCGGCAACGTCGCGCAGATTCAGCGGCTTGAGGTGCGCGACTCCGTGCTCGAAGAAGTCGCGCTGATGCTGGATGATGCTCTGCATGACTTTGTAGATGGTGCGCTGGCGCTGGTGGATCGACTTGATGAGCCACATCGCCGAACGGACCTTCTCGTGGACGTAGGCGCGGGTGTCCTTCTGGCCGTCGCTGCGCGAGCCGGAGCTCAGCATGTCGCGGTAGACCGAGCTGATGCGGAGCTTCGGCAGCCCGTCCTCGTTCAGCAGCACGTGGAACTCGTCGCCGATCTTGTAGACGTAGATGTCGGGCGTGATGTAGACGGGATCTTCGCCGCCGAAGCCGCGACCCGGCCGCGGCTCGAGCGCGGCGATCACGCGCGTCGCGTCCGCGACTTCCTGGATCGTGACGCCCAGGACGCGGGTCAGCCCGCGGAAGTCGCGCTTCTGCAGCTGGTCGAGATGCTGGTCGACGATGCGACGCGCGAGGCAGTCGCCGGCGCCGAGGCGATCGAGCTGAAGCAACAGGCATTCGCGCAGATCCCGCGCCGCGACTCCGGCCGGATCGAGGCTCTGAACCACGCGCAGGACCTTCTCGACCGCAGCGGGCAGCGCGCCCGACTCGTTCGCGATCTCCTCGATCGTCGCGCGCAGATAGCCCTGCTCGTCGAGGTTGCCGACGATCCAGCCGGCGATCTCGAGCTCCGCCGGATCGAGCTCGGTGACCTGGAGCTGCCAGGTCAGATGCTCAGCGAGGCTCTGGCGACGGGTGTAGGTCGCCTCGAGCGACGGGCGCTCTTCGTCCCCCGTGTTCTTCGAGTCGAGTCCCGTCATGGGATGGCTCTCGAGATACGCCTCCCATTCGACGTCGGCGATCTTGTCCGCATCGGAGGGCGTCGCCTCGTCGAAGTCGCTCGTCGCTCCGTCGGCGACCGACGCGGGACCATCGAAGGCCAGATCGCCGAGCTCGGGGAGCGAGGCGGATTCGTCGCGATCTGCGCCCGCGGAGAACTCGTCCGCCCCGTCCTGGCCGGACAGGCCGTCGCCCCCCTCGGCCGAGTCGTAGAGGTCGCTTCGATCGACGGTGCCGTCGCGCTCGTCCGATCCGTCCGGCGATGAACCGTCTGCGCCCGCGTCGAGGGTCGCATCGTCGCGCTCGCCCGGCGTCTCGTCTTCGAGATCGTTCTCCTCGAGGACCGGATTTTCCTGGAGCTCGGCCTGGACGAGATTCACGAGCTCCAGCTGATTCAGCTGCAGAAGCTTGATCGCCTGCTGCAGCTGGGGCGTCATTACCAGCTGCTGGGAGAGCTTGAGCTGCTGTTTCAGTTCGATCGCCATGGAGGCCTTCTACCCGATCTGTCCGATCCGCAAGGTCGCCGAGCGGCGGCTCCCGATCCTGCGAGCCGGCCACCCGAACGATCCATTTTCCGCACAGGCCGCCTGCCGCGCCCTACTTCGCGTCCGCTCGGCGGCCTGTCTTGAGATGCAGACGGCCGCGATCGTTCAACCCAGGCGGAAATTCTTGCCGAGGTAGACCTCACGCACTTCCGGGTCTTCTGCGATCTCGACCGGCGCCCCCTGCCGCAGGATGGCGCCATCCTTGATGATGTAGGCGCGGTCACAGATCGACAAGGTCTCGCGGACGCTGTGATCCGTGATGATGACGCCGATGCCCCGGCCCCGCAGCTGCTCGATGATTTTCTGGATGTCGATGACCGCGATCGGGTCGACGCCGGCGAAAGGCTCGTCGAGCAGCATGAAGCGGGGATCGAGCACCAGGGCCCGCGTGATCTCGACCCTGCGCCGCTCGCCGCCCGAGAGATCGGCCCCCTTGCGATTGGCCTTCTCCGTCAGTCCGAGCTCGGCGAGCAGCTCGGCCAGGCGCTGCTTGCGGCGCTGGCGGTCGGGCTCGACCGTCTCCAGGATCGCGTTGACGTTGTCCGCGACCGTGAGCTTGCGGAAGATCGAGGCCTCTTGCGGGAGGTAGGTGATCCCGAGCCGGGCGCGGCGATACATCGGGAGGTCGGTGATGTCCCGATCGCCGAGCCGGACCTGGCCTTCGCTGGGCCGGACGGAGCCCGCGATCATGTTGAAGGTCGTCGTCTTGCCGGCGCCGTTCGGTCCGAGCAGACCGACGACCTCGGCCGGTCGCACGTCGAGATCGATCCCGCGCACTGCGACCTTGTCGCCGTACCGCTTGACCAGCCCCCGAGCGATCAGCCACTCCTCGTTCATGGCTTTTGGCCGGCTCCCTTGCACTGTGCGTCGGCGCCCTGCTTCGGACTGATGACGATCGAGGCCGCGCCTTCGACGCGGGCCTTGTTGGCGGCGAGATCGAGCACGATCAGCTCGCCCCGCACGATGTCGCAGCCTTGCACGAGCTCGGCATGGCCGCGACAGGAGACCTGCTGACTCGCGCGCTCGTAGCGCGCATGATCACAGCGCGCCGAACGGTTGCCCTGCTCGACGCGAACGGTGCCTCGGGCGACGAGCTGCCGGGGCTCGGACTCGCCCTCGACGTACTCGGCCTCGAGGAAGTCGCTCTGGAGTGTCAGATCGGCCTGGCGCACCCGGACGCTGCCCGTGAAGACGAGCCGCCTTCCCGCGCCTTCGGCGACGATCTCCGCCGTATCGGCGTTGATCTCGATCGGCGCGTCGCTGTCGAACTCGCCGAGGGCGCCGTGGGCATCGAGCGCGCCCGATTTCGGCCCGGCACCGCCCGTGCCCTTCGCACGCGCGCCGCCGCCCGCCGCATCGCCGTCCGTCCCGGCGGCCGACGCCGCGACCTGCGCGGTCTTCATCTCGCCCGCGCCGGATCGGGTCGTCGCACTCCCCGATTCCGGGCGCGCCGCCGCCGCGCTCGCAGAGACCGGCGGCGCCTGAACTCCGGACGCAGCGCGCTCGACGCCCCGGGACTCGCCGCCGAGATCCCGGACGATCGCGGCAGCGAGCTGGTCGAGGGCGGGCTCGAGCGCCGCGCGGACGGGAACATGGACCGCATGCCGAAAGAGCTCGGCGCCGGAATGACCGGAGCGGACGGCGGCTTCGATCTGCCACGCCTCGGCGCCGCCCGTCGCCCGCTCGACCCGACCAACGACGATGTCGTCCACATCCGCCTTCGACGCCCAGCGCCGCACGGCGTCGGCCCGGGGATCGAACGCCGGCTCGATCTCGAAGCTGCCCGGCGCGAGCAGCCGGTCGACACCCAGCCGCGCGACCCGCAGCGACAGCGCCGCCGAGATCGCCGCACGCTCGCCCTCACCGTCGAAGGGCGCGATGGCGATTCGGAGCCCCGAATCGCCCACATCCGCCCGAACCGGGATCGGCGCGAGCCCAGCGAACAGCACCAGGCATCCCGTGATCCCGACCGCGAGGCGCGCTCGTCCCGCCGGCTCTGCGCGAGAACCCCGGCGGGCCCGGAAACCCGAATGGCATTGAGCGATCATGGTTCCTGCACCACCGAAGCCCCGCCCTCCAGGCGAAAGCGCTGCTCGTCGACGAAATAACGAAAGCCACCTCCGCGATAGCTTCCCCCGCGATCGACGATCACGACGGGCTCGTCCGTGTACAAGACCCGGGTCTCGTCATCATAGGCGACCCAGCTGGCGCGAAATCGACGGCCGCCTTCGATGGTGCCCGAGACGCTGCCCACGGCGACGAAGGACTGGGTCGCGAGGTTCAGACGGCCGCTCTCGCAGCGCATCTCGAAGCCCGTCCGTCCGGGCCCGGGAGCCACCGTGACTTCGACGTCCTCGAGATCCGCGACCTGGTGGTCCGGGTAGAAGCGCGCGCGCGCGGCGCGCAGCAGGACCTCGTTCTCCGAGCCCTCGCTCGCCACGAAGGTCATGCCGACGACGTTCAGGATCTGGCCCGGATCGCCGTCCAGCCAGTGAAGATCGGGAGCGTCGGCTGCGCCGGCGGTCGCCAGCAGCAGACCGAGGCACGCGGCCCGTCCGACACCCGCTCCGGCGCGGAGCCGGCGTGCGATCGAGGGCCACGTCGTCCCCACTCAGTCCTCGTGTCCGAAGATCGTCTTCAGCGGTTCACGACTGCCGAGCCAATGCGCCGGCCGCAAGACGAGATAGTCGATCGCGACGCCGACGGGATGCAGGACATAGGCGATGATGCGGAGCGGATGCCCGCTGCTCTTCTCGTCGTAGTCGTCCGCGCGGACCGGCGACGCCGAGGCGACGGCCATCATCGCGAGCGCGATCAGGGCCAGGGAAAATCGTCTGCGCGAGGGAAGGCGGCAAAAAGATCGGACCGCGCGCGTCGGTCTTCGGCCGGTCGTGGCATGCATGCGCTTCATGGCTGTGTCCTCCCATCGGTGGTCGTCTCGCCTATCGGCCGCAGAGAGCGCCCCGTTCACCTCTCGTTCCCGACCTTCTCGTGCGACGCACATCCCGGCATGCCCTGAATCCGTCGACCCCGCCTCGTGCTCGGCGCCTCTGCGCGATGCCTTGCGGCGGAACGCGAGGCGGCGGGTCATGCCGGCTCGGGCCTGGAGCCCGCAACACGACGGCAGCTTACCCGGAAACGGACCGGCGAGCCCGAGGGGCTCATCCATGGGCCCCAGGGGAGCTGGACGACCACCCTGCTCTCTTCAGACCGGCGTGGGCCCCTGTCGGGCAGTGCATTTCGCGATCGCCCTTGAATGCGATCGAAACTTGCCTCTTTCAAAGCCGGCGGAGCCTCATCAGCCCGACTTATTCCGATCAAGGGCCTCTTTCCGGGCGAAAGTCTTTCGCCAACCGTGCATTTCTGCACCTTCTATGCGATGTTCCGGAGGTCTTCGTCGCCTGATGGCCGATGAACCGATCAGGATGGCGATCGACGGCGATCAGATCGGCTCGATTCCTCTCCGATCATTTCGGCGATCGCGATTCGGATCGGGAAACAGATTGGCCGTCCGGCCATGACCGTGAAAGAGGCGTCTTTCTCTGCGCATCTTCGCCGGCCCGGCTGATCCGCCGGCGCAGAATGCGTCCAACACGAGCCATCACGGCTCGTACGAGTCGAGGGGGTTTCTTGGATCCGAAAGTCCCGACCGGAGCCGAAAAGCTGATCCAATGCCTCGAGCGCGAAGGGGTCGAATACATCTTCGGGTACTCGGGCGGCGCTGCGATGCCGATCTTCGACGCCCTCGTCGACTCCCAGATCAAGCTGATCCTCGTCCGCCATGAACAGGGCGCGGCCCACATGGCGGACGGCTACGCCCGGGCGACCGGAAAGCCGGGCGTCGTCCTCGTCACCTCGGGGCCAGGTGCGACCAACACGGTGACCGGCCTGCTGACCGCCCACATGGATTCGGTTCCCATGATCGTGCTGACGGGTCAGACGATCACGTCGATGCTCGGCAAGGACGGCTTCCAGGAGGCCGACGTCACCGGCATCACCTACGCCGTCGTGAAGCACAGCTACCTGCTCAAGAAGGCCGCCGACATTCCGCGCGCGACGCGCGAAGCCTTCTACATCGCCACCAGCGGTCGGCCGGGGCCCGTCCTGATCGATCTTCCCAAGGACGTGACCCAGGGTCCCTGCGACGCGCCGTTCGTCGACGAGATCGACCTGCCGGGTTATGCGGTGCCTTCCCATGGCGATCCCGCGGCGATCCGACGCGCCGCCGACCTGCTCCAGAGCGCGCGCCGCCCGCTGCTCTATGTCGGGCATGGCGCCGTCATCTCCGGCGCCGGCAAGGCCGTGATCCGGCTCGCAGAGAAGCTGCGGGCCCCGATCGTGAACACCCTGCTCGGCAAGGGCGCCGCCGACGAGACGCATCCGCTGCATCTCGGCATGCTCGGCATGCACGGCACCGCCTACGCAAACAAGGCCGTCGACGGCTGCGACCTGATCATGGCGATCGGCGCGCGCTGGGACGATCGCATCACGGGCAAGCTCGACGAGTTCTGCGTCGACGCCGTCAAGATCCACATCGACATCGATCCCGCCGAGTTCGGGAAGATGGTGACGCCCGACGTCGCGATCGCCGGCGACGCGAAGCTCGTGCTCGAGGAGCTGATCCCGCTCGTCTCCCCCGGCGACACGAAGGAATGGCTCGATCAATGCGCGATCTGGCGCCAGCGCTATCCGCTGCGTTATGCGAAGCAGGGCGGCCTGCGCGCGCAGCACGTGCTCGATCGGCTGCACGCCGTCACGAAGGGCGACGCGATCGTCACGACCGACGTCGGCCAGCACCAGATGTGGGCGGCCCAGTTCTGCCTTTCGACGACCAATCGCAATTGGATCTCGTCCGGCGGCGCGGGAACGATGGGCTTCGGCTTTCCGGCGGCGATCGGCGCCCAGCTCGGCTGCCCCGACAAGAAGGTCTGGGCCGTCTGCGGCGACGGCGGCTTCCAGATGACG
>CAZFKD010000096.1:0-4035 GCA_964519695.1 uncultured Spirochaetaceae bacterium | reverse complement strand
CGACGGCGGCGATCCACAAGCTCCCGACCAAATGCCTGATCATCAACAACAACTATCTGGGCATGGTCCGGCAGTGGCAGGAGCTGTTCTTCGACAACCGCCTCTCGGGCGTCGATCTCGTCGGGAACCCGGATTTCGTGAAGCTCGCCGAGGCCTACGGCATCAAGGCCTGGCGCATCCGCCGGCCGGGCGACGTCGACCGGATCCTCGCCAAGGCGCAGGCATACGACGAAGGGCCCTGCGTGGTCGTCGCCGAGGTCGTGAAGGAGGACAACGTCTTCCCGATGATCCCGGCCGGCGCGCCGATCTCGGGCATGATCATCGAGAAGCCGCGGGAGAAGATGGCGAAGCCGACGGGCAGTACCTGAACCCGCCTCCCGGAGCGAGCAACCCACGCGGCGGCGCGGCGCCCGATCGGCTGCCGCGCGCCGCGGATCGCGAAGACCGAAGACGACCGAGGAAGACGAAGATGTCGAGCCCGAGCCCCTACGAAACGCCCGCCCGCAGGCGCGTCCTCGCCCGCGCGAAGACCCCTGCCCCGGCGCCCGCGCCGGCCGGCCTGCACACGATCTCGCTGCTCGTCCGCGATGCACCGGGCGTGCTGGTGCGGGTCGCGATGGTGTTCTCGCGCCGTGGCTACAACATCGAGAGCCTCGTCGTGAGCACGAGCGCGGAGCCCGGCTTCTCGCGCATGACGGTCACCTGCTCCGGCGACGGCGCGATCCTCGAGCAGATGATCCAGCAGCTGTCGAAGCTCGTGGACGTCGTGCACGCCCTCGACCACACGACGAGCGATCGATACGAGACCGAGATTGCGCTCATCAAGGTGCGCTGCGCGGGCCCGTCGCGGCGGGAGGTGCTCGAGATCGCCGAGCATTTCAACGCGAAGGTGGTCGACTATGCGCCCGAGAGCGTGATCCTGCGGGTCTACGGCAGCAGCGAGAAGCTCGACGCGATGGTCTCGCTGTTCATGCCCGAGCAGATCGTCGATCTCGTCCGTTCCGGCAAGATCGTGATGGCGCGCGCGCTCGAGATGACCTGAACGCCGAGTCCCGGTCCGCGATTCCCGTCCTTCGTTCCCGGCCCGCGTTCCCGGCCAGCGTCAGTCGTCGAAATTCGCGGCTCGAGCGCTCAATGGGTCGAATGGCTGCGGTCGCGATGGGCCAGCAGCTGGATCTGCCAGAGCCGACGGCGCAGCCCCTCGCGAAACCCGGGATCCGGAAGCGGAACGATCCCCGCCGAACGTCCACGATCCCCGGACACGAAGTCCTCGAAATCCTGCGCCCGGGCGCCGCGGAAGCCCGCTGCCCGCAGCGCATCGCTGCCGAAAGACGTCGAGAGGGCGAGCACCCGTTGTCGTTGCGCGGATCTCGGCGCGAGGCGCTGCGAAGGCCCGGCCCGGCCCGGCGTTCCCGCCGAGCCCTTCCCGTCTGCACCGAACCGTCTCATGCCGGATCCTCCGCCGGAGCCGCGTGAGCGCTACCGGGAAGGGCCGTGTCGAAGAAGATGCGCTTCACGCGATACAGACTCGATCGCACCGCATCACTCGTGCGATTCGTGCGCCGTGAGATCTCGGGAATCGAGAGATTCTCGAGATGCCGCATCGCGAAGATCTCCGCCTGCCAATCGGCCACCTCCTCGAGGCGGGAGGAGAGCTCGTCGCCGAAGCGATGGAGATCCAGGAGCGCTTCGGGCGAGGCCGGCGACAGCGCGGCAGACGGGATCAGCTCGCTCTCTTCGACCAGGTCGATCCGATCGCTCAGCGTCCGGGCGCGCCGCAGCGCGTTGTTGGTCGTGTTCTTCGCGATGCCGTAGATCCACGACAGCAGCGACGATTGCCCCCGATAGTTCTCGAAGGATCGGAAGACCGCGATGAAGGTTTCCTGGACGATCTCCTCGCATTCCGCGTGATTGCGGATGCGGACGTAGACGAAGTTGTAGATGCGCTGGAAATAACGGGCATAGAGCTCGCCGAAATGCGATTCGCTCTGGGCGCGCAGCCCCTCGAGCAGCTCCTGATCCGTCAGCGTCGAGACGCGCGGAGCGACCGCGCCGCCGGGCGACGCGCGCTTCGCAATCCGCCGGCCCCCGCGTCCGTTCCCAGCGCTCTGCCCGCCCGCCTGCGCACGCTTCGCGCGCGGCGCCGAGCGCTCGCCATCGGCCATTTTCGCCTTCTTGGCCCTTTGCGCGTTGGCTCTTTGCGCGTTGGCTCTTTGCGCGTCGGATCGTTGCGCGTCGGATCGTTGCGCGCCCGGCGAACTCGCAGCCGGCGAGCTTCCAGCAGCGAGGACGCTCCGGGCCTTCGCCCCGCCCGAGTCGGGGCGAAGCACGAGAGCCCGGTCCACGGCAGAATCAGCATGTCCGGCGTACACGTCGACGGCGACGGACGCCTCAGCAGCAGGCGTACGAGACAAAACGGCCCTCTCCCCGCGCCTTCGAGCAGGCGCGATGCCGCGTCCCGGATCCCAGAGATCGACAGGGTCCCCCCGTGTCTAGAAGGGAGTGACCTTTCGGGCGACGACGTGGCGCGACCCGGATCGAAAAAACGACGGTTGCCGGCGAGGCGACCGGATTGCACGACAGCTGCCGGCGGGATGCGCGCGGCGGGATGCGCCGGCCATGTGGCGGCAATGCGGGGGCCGGTCCGGCGAGCGCCGCTCAGGCGGGCTCGCCGGACCGTTCGTGTGGACTGCTCAGCCCTGGAGGAGCGAGAGCGCCGCCTGGGTCGAGACGTTCGCCTGAGCGAGCACCGAGATGCCGGCCTGCTGCAGGACCTGGTTACGCGTCAGCTCGGCCGTCTCCGAGGCGAAGTCGACGTCGCGCAGCCGCGAGTCCGCCGCCGCCGTGTTCTCGACGGCGATCGCGATCGATCGGATCGCCGACTCGAGGCGGTTCTGGGCGGTACCGAACGACGCGCGGAGCGTCGCGACCAGACCGACGGCGCTGTCGAGCAGGCCCAGAGCCGCGAGTGCCCCGCTTGCGCTGGAGACGGCGAGGCCGTCGATCCCGATCGCGCTCGCGGTCGCGTTCACGGCGCTGACGGTGAAGCGGTCGTCGGTCCCTGCGCCGGTGCCGATCTGGAAGGTGATCGGTGCGCCCGACTGAAGGATCAGGAGCCCGTTGAACTCGGTGATCGAGGCGATCCGGTCGACCTCGGCGAGCAGCCCCTGGAATTCGAGGTTGACGGTTTGGCGCTCGGCCGGTCCGAGCGTGCCGTTCGCCGACTGGATCGCGAGCTCGCGCAGGCGGATCAGGATCGAGCTCGTCTCGTTGAGGGCGCCTTCCGCGATCT
This sequence comes from uncultured Spirochaetaceae bacterium, assembly GCA_964519695.1. GTDB lineage: Bacteria > Myxococcota_A > UBA9160 > UBA9160 > UBA4427 > UBA4427. The sequence continues at coordinate 743 of CAZFKD010000096.1, read as the reverse complement.
GGAGCAGCGAGATGCCGTCGTTGGCGTTGCGCTGTGCCTGTTGGAGGCTCCGGATCTCGGCGCGGAACTGCTCGGAGATCCCGAGCCCCGCCGCGTCATCCGCTGCGCGGCTGATGCGGAGACCGGACGAGAGCCGCTGAAGCGACTTGCCCAGGCGGTCGGTCGTATTGACCAGGTTCCGCTGCGCGTTGATCGAGCTGATGTTCGAGTTGACCCGCAATCCCATGCTGGATTCTCCTGATTCGCAAATTTCGCCGGCGGACGCATCGCCTCGCGCATCCCACCGGTCTGCGCCCCGACCGCACCGACAGGGCCGATTGCAATCGCAATGCCACCGCTCCGCGGTCGTGTTGCCGCCGCCCGGACTCGCTCTCGGGATGCTGGATTCGCCTTCGCGCGCCCTCAGCCTCAGCAGCGCACGGCCGTCTCACAATACGAACGTTTCCGGTTGAAGCGCACGATTTCAGGCTGAACGCAGATGGCGGCAAGAATCGCCGTCGGCAGGCAGCCCGGAACGGCGCCGTGCGGGAGCAGGAATCCTCGCCGGGAGCGTGGACAAGCCGCGGCCGGTGGAACCCCAGAAGCGTGGGACGTGATGGCTGGGACCCGGGCGTGGGGACGGCGCGGTCGCTCAGCGACCGGACGAGCTCGCGGCGTCGTCCGGGTCGGGCGGCGGCAGCTCTTCGAGCTGGCCGCCCCGCGTCGCGCAGTCGGCCGCGCGCATGAACTGAACGCCCCGCCCG